>DASWHY010000357.1:0-3341 GCA_036397955.1 Thermoanaerobaculia bacterium
GGTCGGTTGGGAGGCCGTCCGCAACGTGGTCCGGGCCTACCCTCCCCATCGCGTCGCCGAGATCTGTGGGATCGACCCGTCGCTCGTGGAGCGCGTCGGAACCCTGTGGGGGACCGCCGAGCGCGCGATGGCGTTCCACGCCCGAGGCATCGAGCACCAGGCCCTCGGCGTGGAGAACGCGCTGGCGGTGATCAACCTCGTGCTCGCCACGGGCCAGCTCGGGGCGCCGGGAAAGGGCTACGGGACGATCACCGGCCAGGGCAACGGGCAGGGGGGGCGCGAGCACGGGCAGAAGTGCGACCAGCTCCCCGGGCAGCGCTCGATCGCCGACCCCGCGGCCCGCGAGCACGTGGCGCGGGTCTGGGGCGTCTCCCCCGAGGAGATCCCGGGGGCCGGGCTCTCGGCGGTGGAGATCATGGAAGCGATCCACCGCGGCGAGATCAAGGCCCTGGTCTCGATCTGCTTCAACCCCATCGTCTCGCTGCCCGACGCCAACTTCGTGCGCGAGGCGCTGGCGCGGCTCGAATTCTTCGCCGTCGTCGACTTCTTCCTCTCGGAGACCGCGCAGCTCGCCGACGTGGTGCTGGCGGGCAGCCTGCACGAGGAGGAAGAGGGTGTGGTGGCCAGCGCCGAGGGCCGGGTGCTGCACATCCGCAAGGCGGTCGATCCGCCGGGGGACGCCTGGCCCGACAGCCGCATCTTCATCGAGCTGGCGCGGCGGCTGGGCAAGGGGGAGTACTTCCCCTACGCCTCGACGCGCGAGATCTTCGACGAGCTGCGCGAGGCCTCGCGCGGCGGGCCGGCCGACTACTCCGGCATCACCTACGAGAAGATCGACCGCCAGATGGGGGTCTTCTGGCCCTGCCCGAGCGAGGACCACCCGGGCACGCCGCGCCTCTTCGAGGGCGGGCGCTTCTTCCACCCCGACGGCAAGGCGCGCTTCCTGGTCACCGAGTGGCGCGAGAGCGGCGATCCGGTGGACGCCGACTTTCCGGTCTACCTGACGACCGGGCGGGTCGTCAGCCAGTACCTCTCCGGCACCCAGACCCGCCGCATCGGGCCGCTGGTCGATCAGTTCCCCCACCCGCGGGTCGAGATCCACCCCCGGCTGGCGGCGGAGCACGGCATCGCCGACGGCGACTGGGTGACGGTCGTCAGTCGGCGGGACGAGATCACCCTGCAGGCGATGGTGGTGCGCACCATCCGGCCGGACACCGTCTTCGTCGCCTATCACTGGCCGGGCGGGCGGAGCGTCAACCGCCTGACCCACCGCACGCTCGACCCGCGCAGCAAGATCCCGGAGTACAAGGTCTCCGCCTGCCGCCTGCGCAAGGCCGAGCGGCCCCCCGAGTGGGTGCGCAGCGAGCTCTCCCCCGGCCAGCCGCGCCCCGGCCGCGGCGGTCTGCGGGTGCTGGGGTAGGACGCCATGTTCGGCCACGAGTTCTACATCGACCCGGAGCGCTGCATCGGCTGCCAGGCCTGCGTCAACGCCTGCGCCGAGTGCGACACCCACCGCGGCACGCCGCTGATCACCGTCGACTACCTCGACCGCCGCAACAGCATCGCCACCGCGCCCGCCATCTGCATGCACTGCGACGACCCCACCTGCGCCGAGGTCTGCCCGGCCGACGCCATCAAGAAGGGGGAGGACGGCGTCGTGCAGTCGGCGCTCAAGCCGCGCTGCATCGCCTGCTCGAACTGCGTCCTGGCCTGCCCCTTCGGCATCCCCAAGATGATGGCGCGGCTCGAGCTGATGATGAAGTGCGACATGTGCTACGACCGCACCTCGGTGGGGCTGCGGCCGATGTGCGCCACCGTCTGCCCCAGCCAGGCGCTCGCCTACGTGCCGCCCGAGCGCATCGCGCGGGAGCGGCGCGAGGCGCCGGTCAACGTCTTCCAGTTCGGCAACCAGACCGTGACGACGCGGGTCTTCATGATGGCGCCGCCCGCCACGCGCGCGGTCGAGGTGGACGTGGCCGACTACCTCTGGGAGCCGCCGAGCGAGGAGGGGCGGTGATACGGCTCCGCCGGCCGAGCGCCGAGCCGCTCTGGCGCGAGGAGTTCTCGGTCCACGGCGCCGACGAGCGCTACGTCAACCGCCGGCAGTTCGCCAAGTTCCTGGTCCTCACCAGCCTCGGGATGTTCGCCGGCAACGTCTGGATCCTGGCCAAGAGCTGGCTCTCCCGCGCGCCGGCCTACCCGCGCCGGCCGGTCGCGCGCCTGGCCGAAGTGCCGGTCGGCGGGGTCAAGCTCTTCCGCTACCCGGGCCCGGAGGACCCCTGCATCCTGGTGCGCCGCGCGCCGGAGGAGTACGCCGCCTTCAGCCAGAAGTGCACCCACCTCTCCTGCGCCGTCTACTACGCGCGCGCCGCGGACCGTCTCGAGTGCCCCTGCCACGAAGGCTACTTCTCGGCCCGGGACGGGCGCGTCCTCCAGGGGCCGCCGCAGCGGCCGCTGCCGCGCGTCGTGCTGGAGCGCCGCGGCGACGAGCTGATCGCGGTGGGGCTGGAGCCGCGGCCGGAGGCCTGAGAGCGATGGACCCCGAGCGCTTCCCCGCCGCGCGCCGCGGCGCCACCGCGATCGACGGCGCCCTGGCGCTCATCGCCATCCTGCTCGTCGTCCAGATGTGGCTGCTCACCGCCACCCTCGAGGCCTTCCTCGCCGGCCACCGCGAGGGCGTGCTGCCGGCGGCCGCGGCCTCGGCCGTCCTGCTCCTCGCCTGCGCCGGCCTCTACCTCTTCGTCGACCGCATCGACCGGGAAGTGCGGCGGGACCGCTAGGCCGCGGGCGCCGGCGCGCGCAGCCGGCGGACGACCCGCACGCCGCCGGCCGCGTCAGCCAGCACGGCGGCGAGGAGCGCCCAGGCGCCGGCCGCGAGCCAGACGACGCCGTCGGCGGCGAGGCCGGCGGCGAGGAGCGGCACGCCCGCCGTCCAGAGCCCGAAGGTGAGCGCCTGCAGGGCGCGGCTCGGCACGGCGTGCGGCGACGGCGGCACGCGCGCGTAGTCGCTGCCGTAGGCGGTGAGCCAGGCGTGGAGCGGCAGCACCCGCGCCTTCACGCCGACGACAAGCTGCGCCAGGAACCCCACCAGGCCGGCGGCGCCGTAGGCCGGGATGACGCGCAGCCGCCAGGTCCCTTCCGGCCCCCAGGCGAGCGCGAGCCCCAGGAGTGCGGCGACGGCGAGCCAGGCGAGCGCCGCCGCGACGTGCAGGACACCCCAGTCGGGCCGCCGCAGCGCGCGCGGCGCCGGGCGGGGATGGTGGAGCATCCACGCCACCCAGGCGAGGAAGACGGCGAGCCCGGCGGCGGCGAGCGTCGCGAACGGCGCGCTCCAGCGGGCG
>DASWHY010000358.1:0-8622 GCA_036397955.1 Thermoanaerobaculia bacterium
CGTCCGTTCCACGGCCTCCCCGCCCTCGGGAGTCAGGATCTGCGCCCCGGAGAGGTCGCGCAGCGCCAGAGCGCGTCCCCCGACGCGCGCCTCGCGGAAGATCCCCATGCCGAGGTGGAGCGGGCGGAACGCGCCGTCCGGGTGCGTCACCAGAAAGAGGAGCGTCCGCTCCCCCTCGTTCAGCACCGGAACTCCCCAGGCGTGGAAGCGCAGGCCGTCGCCGCGCTCGCCCCCGAGAACGCGCACCCGCGCCTCACCGCCGGTGATCCGCCCTTTGAGCAGGCGCTCGACGTGCACGCGGTACTCGGTGAACGGCCGCTCGCCGCCGGCGGCACCGATCGCTTCGACGGTCCCCTCGAGGACCACCGCCGCCTGGTCGGCGAGCTGTTCGTCGGGCCCGAGGACGTAGGTGGTGGCGGCGGCGCCGCCGGCGAGCCAGAGCGCGGGCAGGAGGGACAGGACGAGACACCTGCGGATCATGGGAATGAAGCTCCTCGCTCGCGATCGGCGGGCTGAATTTGGACCGATGCGCCGGGGATGATAACAACGCCGGCCGCCGGCCCCTTCCCGCGCGGTAAGATCCGCGGATGCCGAAGATGCAGCCACCGACCGCGCCTCGGCTCGGCGCCGTTCTGGCGCTCCTCGCGGCGCTCGCTCCGGCCGCGGCGGCGGCGGCCGGCGAGGCCGCCGCCCCGAGCAAGCCGCGGCGCGTCGAGGCCGGGGAGACCGCGCCGGCGCTGAGCGTCGAAGCCGTCGTGCAGGGCGGCACCCCCGCCGACCTGGCGCCGGAGGCGCTGCGCGGCCAGGCGGTCGTGGTGGAGTTCTGGTCCACCTGGTGCGGCCCCTGCATCGGCGCCCTGCCGCACTGGAACGAGCTGGTCGCCGCCTTCGCCGGCCAGCCGCTGCGCTTCGTCTCGATCACTTCCGAGCCCGAAGAGAAGGTGCGGCCCTTCCTCGCCAAGCGGCCGATCGCCGGCGTCGTGGCGCTCGACACCGACAAGTCGGTCTTCACCGCCTACGGCGTGCGCGGCATCCCGCACACCGTGCTCATCGACCCGCAGGGGACGGTGCGCGCGGTCACCCGCCCGGACGACGTCGACGCCGCCGCGCTCGCCGACCTCCTCGCCGGCAAGGCGCCGCAGGTCGCGGCCTTCGTCGATCCCCGCGACCGGCTGGCGGAGCTGCTCGGCGGGGAGAGCGACGGGCCGCCGCCGCTGCTTCGCGCCATGGTCCGCCCGGCCCTCTCCGACGAGCAGACGATGGCGTTCGGCGCCGGCACCTGGTTCGGCACCGGCGTCGACGCGCGCTCGGCGCTGGCGCTCGCCTTCGAGGTCTCGGAGACGCGGCTGATCGCCGAGGGGGCGCTGCCCGAAGGGCTCTTTGACATGGCCTTCGCGGCGCCGCCGGAGGACGAGCAGGCGCTCTTCGGCCTGATCCGCCACGCCGTGCCCGCAGCCCTCGCGGTCGAGGCGCGGCTCGAGAAGCGGCTGCTCGACGTCTGGCTCCTGCGCGTCCCCGAAGGCGGCAAGCCGGCGCTCGTCGCGGGCGACGGGCCGCCGAGCTTCCACACCGACCGGGCGAAGGGGAGGCTGCGCGGCGAGGCGATGCGCACCTTCATGCTCGCCGGCAGCCTGGAGCGGACGCTCGGCCGCCCGGTGCTCGACGAGACCGGCCTCGAAGGGCGCTACAAGATCGAGCTCACCTGGGACCCGCAGCAGCCGGAGGACCTCCCCGCCGCCGTCCGCGAACAGCTCGGCCTCGAGCTGGCGCCGGCGCGGCGCGAGGTCGAGGTGCTCGTCGTGCGGCCGAAGCCGGAGCCGCCCGCCGAAGAGCAGGCCGCCGCCCACTGATCCCACGCTCAGGGTACGCGCCTTGCACTCTCGCGGGGCCATGGCTGGAGTGCGCGCGGGACGGGCGGGGCGCGGCACGGGCTTGGGGCTCGCCGCGGCGCTCCTTTGCGCGACGTGCAGCGGCGACCGGCCGGCGGTGGCGCCGGCGCCTGCCGCTGGGAGCGCCGCCAAGGCCGCGCAGGAGCCTTCGTCCGGCGGCCCGACGAGCATCCGCATGCGCCGCGTGCTGCTGCGGGTCACCCCGACCGCCACGCTCCGCATCGACAGCCTCAGCGGCCGGCTGCAACCCACACGGCGCGGCGAGGTCCCCTACTTCGACGATCCGACCTCCTTCCGCATCGAGCTCGACGCCGCCGCCATCTCGGTGGATGCGGCGAGCCTCTCCGCTCTCCTCAACGACTGCCTCCGCCGGCATCGCGAGGTGCCGCTCAAAGACGTCAGCGTCAGCACCCGCCAGGGGGAGCTGCGGCAGAAGGGGAAGCTCGAGAAAGGACCGGGGATGTCCTTCGAGATCCGCGCCCGGCCGCAGGTCGCGCCGGGCGGGCAGCACCTCCTCCTGCAGCCGTCGAAGATCGAGGCCGGGCACGTGCCGGTCAAGGGGTTGATGCGCGTCTTCGGGATCGAGATGGAGTCGGTGCTCGACCTCCAGGGCGCCTGCGGCATGACCACGGAATACAACGCGCTGCTGCTCGACCCCGGCGCTCTCGGCTGATCGACGACGACCCCGAGGACCCCTTCGAGTTCTACCTCTCCCGCTACAACGACCAGCTCGTCGCCGGCTACTCGAAGACCACCAAGGACAAGGGACTCCGCACCTACCTGCCGGACTACGGCGATCTGCGGTAGCCGCGGCGCGCCCGGCGCCGACTCAGCGACCCAGGAGGCGCGGCAGCCCGAGGCTGAGCGCCGGGAAGTAGGTGATCAGCAGCACGCCGGCGCCGAGGATCGCCAGGAACGGCAGGACGTGGCGGTAGAGCTCGGGCAGGGGCTTGCCAAACCGCGACGAGGCGAGGAAGAGGTTCAAGCCCACCGGCGGGAAGAGGAAGCCCAGCTCCAGGTTGGCGAGGAAGATGACCCCGAGGTGGATCGGGTCGACGCCGAAGGCGAGGCCGAGGGGCACGACGAGCGGCGCGAGGATGATGATCGCCGAGTAGATCTCGAGCACGCTGCCGAGGACGAGCAGGATGACGTTGAGCGCGAGCAGGAAGACGAGACGCGACTCGACGTGCGTCTGCACCCAGGCCAGCAGCCGGTCCGGGACCTGGGCGTCGACCAGGTAGCTCGTCAGCCCGAGCGCCGAGGCGAGGAGGATGAGGACCGCGCCGGTCAGCACCGTGGACTTGACGAGCGCCTGCGGCAGGCCGCGCCGCGGGTGGAGGTCGCGCGTCAGCAGCCACTCGACGAGGATGGCGTAGAGCAGCGCCGCGGCGGCGGTCTCGACCAGGCTGGTGAGGCCGGAGAGGAAGAGCGCGACGACGACGACCGGCAGGAGGAGCTCCCACTTCGCCGCCCACGCCGAGCGCCCGAGCTCTCCCCAGGCGAAGCGCTGGCGCGGCGCGCCGCTCTTCACGCCCGCCCAGACGCCGTAGAGGGCGACGAGGACGACCAGCAGCAGCCCGGGCAGCAGGCCGGCCAGGTAGAGCTGGTCGGCGGGCGCGCTCATCTCGCGGCTGCCGGCGACGACGCTGTAGAGGATGACCGGCAGGCTCGGCGGGAAGAGCAGGCCGAGGCTGCCGGCGGCGGTGACGAGGCCGAGGGAGAAGCCCTCGCCGTACCCCTCCTCGCGCAGCATCGGGTAGACCAGGCCGCCCAGGGCGATGATCGTCACGCCCGAACCGCCGGTGAAGGTGGTGAAGAGGGCGCACACCGCGGCGACCATCACCGCGACGCCTCCCGGCATCCAGCCGAAGAGGGCGCGGAAGAAGCGCACCAGGCGCGAGGAGGCCCGGCTCTCGGCCAGGACGTAGCCGCAGGCGGTCAGCAGCGGGATCGCCGGCAGGGTGGGCGAGGCGATGAGGCGGTAGATCTCGGCCGGCACGGCCGAGACCGGGACGCCGTCCTTGAAGAAGAGGACGAGCGCCACGCCGCCCATGGCGGTGAAGACCGGCGCGCCGAGCAGCGCCGCGGCGAGCACCAGGAGCGCCAGCGGCCAGGCCAGCGCCGCGGCGCGGGCGGCGAGCAGACCCAACACGAACACGCCGCCGGCGGCGGCCGTGGCCGCCAGCCGGCCCCACCAGCCCTCGGCGGCCCGCCAGGCCAGGCGCAGGGCGATCAGGGCCAGGGCCAGCGGCATGACGCACTCGGAGACCCACTCCGGCAGGCCGCCGGGGAGGATGCTGCCCTGCTCGCGGTCGGCGAGGACGACCTGCCAGGCGCCGTAGGCGAGCACCGCCGCCACCGCCGCGGCCACGCTGCCGGCGACCAGGGCCGCCGCCCGGCGCCCGCGCCCTTCGCCGACCAGCTCGGAGGTGGAGAGCGTCAGGTGCGCGCCCTCGCGCGTGGCGAGGAGCCCGCCGAGGAAGGCGAGCCAGAGCGTGAGCTGCTGGAGGTAGGGAGCGCCGCCGGGGACGTGGAAGCCGCCGAGCGGCCGCCCGACGGCGTCGATCAGGGGAAGGGCCATTGCGGCGAGCAGCGCCGCGGCCAGGACCGCCTCCTCGGCGCGATGCAGGAAACGGGTGGGTGCGGCGGGGCTCACCGCTCTGGCTGCGCCTTGTGGGCGGCGCGGTAGGCGTCGCGGGCGCGCAGCGCCTCGTCGAAGGCGTCGGCGGGCACGATGAGGCCGCGGGCTTTCGGGTACAGCCCCTCGATCAACTGCCGCCACTGCCGGCGCGCGGCGGCGTCCACCGGCACCACCACCAGGCCGCGCTTCTTCATCGCCTCGATGTCGCGGCCGGCCCCGGCCTTGATCTCCTCGCGCAGGCGCCGGCCGGCCTTCTCGGCCGCGGCGCGCAGCTTGCCCTGCACGTCGGCGGGCACCTTGTCCCAGGCGGCCTTGTCGACCACGACGGCGCCCAGGAGCATCTGCCACTCCAGATCGGTCATGTACTTGGTGTGGGTGTAGTACTGGGTGATGAGAGCGACCCCCGGAGGCGTGCCGAAGGCCTCCACCAGGCCGGTCTGCAGCGCCGTGGCGAGCTCGGTCGCAGGCAGCGGCACCGGATTGAAGCGCGCCGCCTTGAGCAGCTCGACCCCCTCGGCGTTGCCCGCCCAGGTGAAGAGCTTGAGGGCGCGCAGGTCGTCCGGCGTCGCCACCGGCTTTTTGCTGAAGAAGTGCACCCAGCCGCCGTCCAACCAGGCGAGGACGACGAAGCCCTTGGCCTGGAGCTTGGCTTCCAGCCCGGGACGCAGCCGCTGCAGGACGCCGTAGACCTCGTCGTAGGAGTCGTACATCAGCGGCACGCCGAGGGCGTAGACCGACTCGTCGATCCCCCCCAGGCCGGCGGACGTCAGCAGACCGGCGTTGAGCGTGCCGAGCCGCATCTTGCGCACCACGTCCGGGTCGTCCCCGGCCACTCCGCCCGGATAGAGGCGCACGACGACGCGCCCGCCCGAGGCGGTCTTCCACTCCTCCGCCATCTCCTGGAGGATGCGGTGCCACGACGAGCCCTGCGGCACGAGCGTCGCCATCTTGATCGTCAGCGGCTGCGCCGCGGCCGGAACCCAGGCCGCGGCCAGGGCGACGAGGACGATGCGGGCGATCCAGCGCGGCGCGGTCATTCGATGAACAGCTCCTCCGTGCGCTCGAGCAGCCAGCGGGCGCGGCGCTGGGCGATCACGTTCGCCAGCCGCAGCTCGGGCACGGCGTCGGGGTCGAGCGCGAGCGCCTGGCGCAGCAGGCGCTCGAACTCGGCGCGGTCTTGCGCGGCGACGGCCACGGTCTCGGCGCAGCTCACGAGCGGCCCGGCCTTCTTGCCCTGCGACAGCGCCATGGCGCGCTCGAAGTGCTCCCGCGCCCTTGCAAGGGAGCCGCCTACCGAGGCTCGGGAGCCCTCGTAGACGAGGAAGAACTCGTGCAGGGCGCCCGTCCCGTAGTCCTCGTCCAGCGCCAGGGCGCGGCGCATCATCGCCTCGACGGCGGCCAGGTCAGCGGTGAGCTCGGCGTCCTCCTTGGCCAGTGCGATGGCCGCCGCCCAGGCGGCGGCCGTCCAGTAGAGCGGCGGCACGTGCTCCTTCCGCAGCCCGGCCAGCGCCGCCGCGGCGGCGCCGGGATCGGCCTGCAGCCGGGCGCGCAGGCCGGGCGCGTCGAGCTCCAGCGCGCGGAAGCCGTACCCCACGGCGCGCAGGTAGAGGCGCCGTGCCCGGGCCCGCAGCTCGGTCGCCCGCGCCAGGTCGCGCGCCTCGACGAAGTCCGCTTCCTGCTGCACGAAGGCGTAGGCGTACTGCGTGAACCCGCTCGCCGCCGCGAGCAGCAGCTCCCGGTTCCGCGGGTCGGCCGCGAGGAGGGCCTCGATCGTCTTGAGAGTGAAAGGGAGCGCCCCGGCCACCAGCTCGGGGTCGTCGTCGGAAGCGTAGACGTCGCCGCCGCTCGCGAGCGCGCTCCCCAGCGAGCGAATCGCCAGCCGCCGTACCGAGCACCCGGCCAGCACCAGGGCGACGGTGCCCACGACCGCAAAGCGCCACAGCGCTCCCCGGACCTCAGACCCGGCACCCGCCATGGGCGGGATTATCCCAGAAGGTCGAGCTGCGGCCTGCCGGAGGTGGGATTCGAACCCACACTCCCTTGCGGGAAGGAGATTTTAAGTCCCCAGCGTCTGCCGTTCCGCCACTCCGGCCCGAAGGGCGATTCTAGGCCACCCACAGGTTGTTGACGAAGCGGACGACGAGGTAGGCCTGGAGGAGGAGCGCGCCCGTGAGGTAGCCGTACCAGAGGACGGGGCGGCGGCGCAGGACGAGGAGGGGGCGGGCGCTCGGAAAGAGGACGAGGGCGTAGCGCCCGGCCGCGAGGAGGCTGCCGCTCGCCAGGACCAGCAGGGCGCCCGCGGCGACGTAGAGGCCCTCCGCCGCGGCGCCGCGCCGGAAGCACCAGACCGCCGCGACGACCACGAACACCACGGCCAAGAGGTCCACCGCGGGGCCGAGGTGGAGCAAGCCGCGCTCGCGCACGTTCTCGCCGATCAGACCGAGCGAGCGCCCGAGCCCGGACAGCCCGTCGCCGCGCCCCCAACCGCTCCGCTGCGCGTGAAGGTAGAGCAGGGGGTCGCCGAAGCGCGCGGCGAGCCAGGCGAAGTACATGCCCACGCCGAAGGCCGGCGCGAGCGCCGCCGCGCCGGCGACGAGCGCACTCCGCCGTCCCTCCGGCCCGCGACCGCGCGCCTCCTGCCAGGCGATCCAGAGGAGGGCCGGGACGAGCGCCAGCCCGTGGATCCGCGTCAGCCCGGCCAGCAGCCCGAGCAGCGCCACGAGCGCCCAGCGCCGGCGGCGGGCGGCGGCGAAAACCCCGAGCGCCAGCGCCAGGAACAGCGACTCGGCGTACGGCGCGAGGAGGTAGAAGGCCCAGGGGAAGGCGAGGAGCGCGACGACCGCGTCGCGCGGGCTCCGCTCACCCCACTCGCGCGCGGCGTGCACCGCCAGCAGCGCGACCGCGGCGAAGAAGGCGAGGTGCGCGAGGAGGAGCCCGGCCCAGAAGAGCGGGATGCCGGCCCACCAGAGCGGCCGCCAGAGCAGCGGGTAGAGCGGGAAGAGCATGACGTTGCCCGTCCCGCGCGCCGCGTCCCAGGAGTACCCCTCCTTCGCCACCGACCGGTACCAGCCGGCGTCGAAGCGCGCCAGCGGCGGCGCCTCCGCCAGCGCCGCGGCGTCCCAATCGGGGCGCAGCGGCGAGGTCATCCGCCCCTCGCCCCAGATCGCGAGGCCGTGCACGCCGGCGGCGAAGACGACCGCCACGAGCAGGGCGCGGCGGGTCTCGCGGAAGGACGCCATCCGGACCGGCGCCTACGGCGTGCCCGCGGCGAGCAGCGCCTCGAGCGCCGCGCGGTCGCCGCGCTCCATCGCCAGCTCCGCGCGCAGGCTGTCCTGGTCGCGGAACACGGTGGCCACGGCCCGCACTTCGCCGCCGGCGCGGAAGGCCGCCGTCGCGCTGCGCTCGGCGAGCGAGCCGGCGAGGTCGATGCGGTCCCACTTCGCGGCGTGGCCGACGTAGGCGATGGTGACGTCGTAGTGCTGGCTCCAGAAGAACGGGACGTCGGTGAAGGGCCGGCGGTGGCCGAGGAGGTTGCGCGCCGCGGCCTGTCCCTGCCGCTCGGCGGCCACCCAGTGCTCGACGCGGAGGCTCTCGCCCGAGCGCGGATCGGGATAGCGAGCGAGGTCGCCGGCCGCGAAGATGCCGGAGGCGCTCGTCTCGAGGAAGGCGTCGACGACGATGCCGTTGTCCACCCGCAGCCCCGCCTGCTCGGCGAGGGCGACCGCCGGCCGCACGCCGATGCCGGCCACCACGAGGTCGGCGGGCAGGCGCTCGCCGCTCTGCAGGGTGACGTCGGCCTCGCCGATGGCGGCGGCGGTCTGGCCGAGCCGGAAGCGCACGCCCTTCTCCTCGTGCAGCCCGCGCACGAAGTCGCCCAGCTCGGCCCCGAGGACGCGCTCGAGCGGCCGTTTGTCCGGCGCCACCACGACCACCTCGAGCCCACGCGTGCGCAGCGACGCCGCGACCTCGAGGCCGATGAAGCTGGCGCCGAGGACGACGGCGCGGCGCGCCTCCCGGGCGCGGGCAACGATCGCCCGCGAGTCGGCGAGCGAGCGGAGGTAGAGCAGCCGCTCGGCGCCCGGGAGGTCCAGG
>DASWHY010000359.1:0-1578 GCA_036397955.1 Thermoanaerobaculia bacterium
GGACCAGCACCAACAGCAGCTTTCGCATCGGTTTCCTCCGGTTATGAACGCGCTCTCCTACCCGCCGCTCCCGAACGCCAGCGCCAAGAGCGTCTTCTGCTCCAGCGCGTGCGCCTTGGCCGAGCCCGTGGCCGGGCTGCCCGAGGCCGAGCGCTTGACCGAGCGGATCGGGCGGCCGGCGACGTGCTCCAGCCGCGGGAGGACGAAGAAGAGGGCGCCCATGTTGGCGGGCTCTTCCTGGACCCAGACCAGGTCGCGGGCTTCGGGGTGGCGGGCGAGCTCGGCCTCGAGCTCCTGCCGCGGGAACGGGTAGAGCTGCTCGACGGCGACGACGGCGGTCCCCTTCTCGCCCAGCCGCTCGCGCTCGCGGCGCAGCTCGTGGACGATCTTGCCGGTCCCCAGGAGCACCCGCTCGGCGCCCTCCACCCCCTCCTCCCCGAGGACGTTGGCGAAGCGCTCCTTCGCCAGGTCCGCCACCGTCGAAGAGCTGTCTTTGTGCCGCAGCATGCTCTTCGGGGTGAAGACGACGAGCGGCTTGCGCCAGGGGCGGAGCGCCTGCCGGCGCAGCAGGTGGAAGTACTGCGCCGCGGTCGAGGGCTGGCAGACCTGGATGTTGTCCTCGGCGGCGAGCTGGAGGAACCGTTCGAGCCGCGCGCTGGAGTGCTCCGGACCCTGCCCCTCGTAGCCGTGCGGCAGCAGCAGCACGACCCCCGACAGCAGCCCCCACTTGTCCTCGCCGGCGGTGACGAACTGGTCGATGACGATCTGCGCGCCGTTGGCGAAGTCGCCGAACTGCGCCTCCCAGAGCACCAGCGTCTCGGGGTAATCGCGGCTGTAGCCGTACTCGAAGCCGAGGACCGCGGCCTCCGAGAGGCTGGAGTCGTAGATCTCGAAGCGCGCCTGGTCGGGCGCGACGTGCTGGAGCGGCAGGTGCTCTGCGTTGTTCGCGACGTCGATCAGCACCGCGTGGCGCTGGTTGAAGGTGCCGCGGCGGCTGTCCTGGCCGCTGAAGCGCACCGGCACGCCGGCGGCGACGAGCGCGGCGAAGGCGAGCGCCTCGGCCATGCCGTAGTCGAGCGGGCGCTTGCCGGCGGCCATCTCGGCGCGCTGCTCGAGGAGGCGCTTGATCTTCTCGTGGACGGCGAAGCCGGCGGGGACGGCGGCCAGCCGCGCGCCGAGCCGCGCCACCTCCTCGGCCGGGAGGCCCGTCGCTATCTCGTACTCGGGCTTCCAGCGGCCGCCGGGGAAGCGGTCCCAGTAGGCCGGCAGCGTCCGCAGCGTCGGCTTCTTCTCGATCGCTTCCGCCCGCTTGTGCTCCTCCTCGAAGCGCGCCTTGACCCGCGCCGCCCGCGCCTCGACCTCGGCTGCCGGCAGCCCCAGCCGCTCGGCGTAGAGGCGCCAGAGCGGCGGCCGGGCGCCGATCTTCTTGTAGAGCAGCGGCTGGGTGATCGTCGGGTCGTCCACCTCGCTGTGGCCGTGGCGGCGGTAGCCGATCAAGTCGACGATCACGTCGTCGGCGAAGGCGGCGCGGTAGTCGACCGCCATCGCCGCCGCCTTGGCGACCGCTTCGAGCTCCTC
>DASWHY010000360.1:0-2898 GCA_036397955.1 Thermoanaerobaculia bacterium
CCCTATCATGACGCCCGGACCGACGACCATGCGCCTCGCCAACTTCGCCCGCCGGCACGCCCTTCCGCTCGGCTTCCTCGCCGTGCTGGCGCCGCTCGCGCTGCTGCTCGCCCTCCAGTACCGCTGGCTGGTCAAGCTCGACGAGACCTCGGCCCTCGCCCAGCAGAAGCAGCTCGACAACTACCTCGAAGGCGTGGCGGCGGACGTCAAGTGGCTCTACAGCACGCAGATGGAGCGGGCGCTCAACCTGCCGTCGTCGCTCTTCACGGAGGGGAAGCTCGAGAAGGTGGCCTACTTCTTCCGCAAGGAGACGCCGCCGGGCGTGCGGCGTCTCTTCGCCGCCAGCTTCGCCGGGCCGGAAGTGGGCGAGCTCCGCCACTTCGACCCGAAGGCCGGCTGCTGGCACGAGCCCGGGTGGGGCGACGAGGAACGGGCGATCTGGGTCGCGATCAGCCCCTGGTCGACGCGGGCGCACAAGGGAGTGCCGCTGGAGAAGACCTCCCTCGTCGTCGAAGAGCGCGACCCGCGCTCGCGCATCCTCCTCTTCCCGATCACCGACGAGACCTCGCAGGTCGTGGGGATCACCGGCCTGATCCTCGACGAGGCGCACTTCCGCACCGCGGTGCTGCCGGCGGCGATCGAGCACGCGCTCCCCAAGTACTTCGGCGGCGACCCGGCCGACGACTTCGTGGTCACGGTGCGCGACCGCGGCGGCGACCTGGTCTACACCACCGCGCCCAAGAAGCGGCTGCACGAGGAGGCGAAGAAACCGTTCTCCTTCGTCTTCACCGACTGGACGATGGGGCTGGCCAGCCGCCACGCCACCGCCGCCGAGGTCGCGCACCGCAACTTCGGCGTCAACATCGGCCTCTCCGCGCTGCTCGCCACCGTGCTCCTGGGCGGCGTCGTCCTCGCCCTGCGCTCCGCCTCGCGCGCGGTGAAGCTCTCGGCGATGAAGAGCGACTTCGTCTCCAACGTCAGCCACGAGCTGCGCACGCCGCTGGCCTCGATCCGCGTCTTCGGCGAGCTGCTGCGGCTCGGCCGCGTCGAGAGCCTCGAGCGCGCGCGCGAGTACGGCGAGTACATCGAGACCGAGAGCCGGCGGCTGACCCAGCTCATCAACAACATCCTCGACTTCTCCTCGATCGAGTCGGGGCGGAAGAGCTACCACTTCGAGCAGGCCGACCTGGGCGAGGTGGTGGCCGAGACGCTCAAGACCTTCGAGGTGCGCCTCCGCCAGAGCGGCTTCGTCATCCGCTTCGAGCGGCCGGCGGCGCCGCTGCCGCCGGTGCAGCTCGACGCCGGCGCCATCGCCCAGTCGCTGTCGAACCTGCTCGACAACGCCGTCAAGTACTCGAACGGCGGCAAGGAGATCGCCGTCGCGGTGGCACGCGAGGGCGGCTGGGTGACGGTCGCGGTGACCGACCGCGGCTGCGGCATCCCGCGCGACGAGCAGCGCAAGATCTTCGACCGCTTCCACCGCGTCTCGACCGGCCTGGTGCACGACGTCAAGGGAAGCGGCCTGGGGCTCGCCATCGTGCGCCACATCGTCGAGGCCCACCAGGGCCGGGTGACGGTCGAGAGCAAGGTCGGCGAGGGCAGCACCTTTGCCATCTGGCTGCCGATCGACGCCGCCGCGGAGGCCGCCGCGGCCGGCGACGCCCTGCCCGCAGGAGCGCCGCAGAATGCCTAGCGTCCTGATCGTCGAAGACGACGAGGCGATGTCGGTGGCCTTGCGCGACGGCTTCGAGTACGAGGGCTACTCCGTCACCCTCGCCAAGGACGGCGAGGCGGGCCTGCAGCTCGCCAGCGCCGCGACCCCGGACCTCGTCGTCCTCGACGTCATGCTGCCGCGCATGACCGGCCTCGACGTCTGCAAGCAGCTCCGCGCCGGCGGCAGCGGCGTGCCGATCATCATGCTCACCGCGCGCGGCCAGGAGATCGACAAGGTGATCGGCCTCAAGCTCGGCGCCGACGACTACGTCACCAAGCCGTTCGGCTTCATGGAGCTGATGGCGCGCGCCGAAGCGGTGCTGCGGCGCAGCACCGGCAAGGCGGCGGCGCCCGACGGCTACCGCTTCGGCGAGGTGGCGCTGGACTTTCGCCGTCACGAGGCGACGAAAGGCGGCGCGCGGCTCGAGCTGTCGCCGCGCGAGTTCCAGCTTCTCGGCTTCTTCGTCCAGCACCGCGGCGAGGTGGTGACACGCGAGACCCTCCTCGACGCGGTCTGGGACTACAACAGCATCCCCTTCACCCGCACCGTGGACATGCACATCGCCAAGCTGCGCAAGAAGCTCGAAGACGAGCCCGGCGACCCGCGCTGGATCGTCACCGTCCACCGGCTGGGGTACAAGTTCACGGGATAGCCTGACGGGGCGCCTGCGCGTGGGGCGCTGTCAAGTAGGATGGAGGCGCGGCGCCGGCATCGCGGAGCGCTCCGCTTCGCGCTCCCGCCGCCGGTGCCGGTCGCCGCCGTCGCGGCGCTGTCTGCGTTCGCCTAGTCCTGGAAGTTGACGTAGGCCCGGAAGGCCTGGCGCAGAATGCCCGAAGGGGACTGTCCCTTCTCCCGCGCCACCTGGTGGAGGGTGTCGAGCTCGCGCGAGCTCAGGTAGACGCGCACGGCGCCGATCCCCTGCGGGGCGGACGGACCGGCGGCGGTTGGGGTCATCGGGGCCGGAGCGGTACGCGCCGGCCGAGGGGAGGCGCCGCGGGCGCCCTGAGGGGCCTTCTTCTGTCGTGTCGGCATGTGACGATCTTAGCCGATTTGTCCCGCTTTTGTCTCCTCACGGCACTAAAGCTGTTTCCCCTCGGGAAACCCTAGCCGGCGCGATGTCCCGTTTGGCCGGCTCGGCGCACGACTCTTTTGGGGAGGGCAGGACGGACCCCGCCGGCACGCCG
>DASWHY010000361.1:0-3251 GCA_036397955.1 Thermoanaerobaculia bacterium
ATCACGGCCCGAAGACTCCCGATGCGCTCCATCTGGCCGCAGCGATCCTCGGCAAATGCGGCTCGTTCTGGACGAACGACCGTCGTCTGGCATCTGCGGCCCAGGGGCGTATCGACCTCGAGGTAGTGCCGTAGGAACCCCGCCAGTCTGGCAGTTCCGGCGCGCCAAGGTTGCGCCGGGCGCGCGCCGCCGCGGCCCGTCGGCCCGCTGCGACGGCGGACGCGCCGCTCGGCACACGATTTGCCAGCCGGCGGCGGGCACGGATATAACTCCCTGCCGCTCTTCCGCGATCTCGCGAGAGCGGCAGCCTAGGGGGGCCCGATGATCGAAGCGGTAGACCTGTCCCGGCGGTACGGTGACTTCACGGCGGTGGACGGGGTCTCGTTCGCCGTCCACGAGGGGGAGATCGTCGGCATGCTGGGGCCGAACGGGGCGGGGAAGACGACGGCGCTGCGGATGATCACCGGCTTCCTGCCGCCGAGCAGCGGGCGGGTGACCGTGGCCGGGGTGGACCTCGTCGAGAAGCCGCGCGAGGCGCGGCGCGAGCTGGGCTACCTGCCGGAGAGCGTCGCGCTCTATCCGGAGATGCGGGTGGACGAGTACCTCGCCTACCGCGCCCGCCTCGAAGGCATGCGCGGGCCGGCGGCGCGCGAGGCGATCGACGAGGCGGTCGGGCGCTGCCTGATCGAGGAGGTCCGCCACCAGATCATCGGCACGCTCTCCAAGGGCTACCGACAGCGGGTGGCGCTGGCGACCGCGATCCTCCACCGTCCGGGAGTCCTGGTCCTCGACGAGCCGACGGTCGGGCTCGACCCCAAGCAGATCATCGCCATCCGCGAGCTGATCCGCGAGCTGCGGCGGGAGCGCACGGTGCTGCTCTCGACCCACATCCTCCCCGAGGTGGAGCTCCTCTGCGACCGGGTGCTGATCATCGACCGCGGCCGCATCGTCGCCCACGGCACGCCGCAGGAGCTGCGCGAGCGGTCGCTGGGCAAGGCGGCGGTGCGGGTCGGGTTCGAGGGACGGCCGGAGGGGGCGGAGGAGGCGCTCGCGACGCTGCCCGGTGTTGGCGCGGTGCGCCGCCTGGACGGCGCCGAGCAGCGATTTCTTCTCGAGCGCGAGAGCGGCGTCGACCCGCGGCCGGAGGTCTTCCGCCTGGCGGTCGCGCGCGGCTGGGTGCTGGTCGAGCTGGCCGAGGAGCGCGCGACGCTGGAGGACATCTTCGTCCGCCTGACGACGCGCGACGTGGCGGGCGAGGAGGGCGGGGCGTTGGCTGCCGAGCCGGCGGCGCCGGAAGCGCCGGCAGACAACGAGGAGGTGCCGTCGTGAGGGCCGTCCTGGCGACCTACCTGCGCGAGCTGCGGGCCTACTTCTTCTCGCCGCTCGCCTGGGTGGTCCTCTTCTTCTTCCTGCTCATCAACGGCTTCATCTTCGCGATGATCGTCTCGTTCCTCAACGACCCGCGCGCCCCGGGGGGCCCGCCGCTCGAGCTCTTCTTCGGCGGCACCCTCTTCTTCTGGCTGACGCTCCTCTTCCTGGGGCCGGTGCTGACCATGCGCCTGCTCTCCGAGGAGCTGCGCAGCGGCTCGATCGAGGTGCTGATGACGGCGCCCGTCAGCGAAGGCGAGGTCGTGGCCGGCAAGTACCTGGCGGCCCTCACCTTCTACCTCTTCCTCTGGCTCCCCACCCTGGCCTACGCCGGGATCATCGCCTACCACAGCGAGGTGGACTGGGGACCGGTCGCCGCCGGCTACCTGGGGATCCTGGGGATCGGCGCGCTCTTCCTGGCGATCGGGCTCTTCGCCTCGGCGATGACCAAGAGCCAGCTCGTGGCGGCGATCGTCACCTTCGCCCTCCTCATCCTGCTCTTCAGCTTCGGCCTGCTCGAGAACCTGCTCAGCAGCGAAACCGCCAAGGCGGTCTTCGGCTACCTCAACCTCTGGAGCCACATGGACGAGCTCGCGCGCGGCGTCGTCGACACCCGGCGGCTGGTGTACTACCTCTCGGCCACCCTCTTCTTCCTCTTCCTGACCAGCCGCGCCCTCGAAGCGCGGAAGTGGAGGTAGGCATGGCCCGGCTGGAAGACTCGACCCGCCGCGGCCTCCTCCGCACCGGCACCCTGGGCGCCGGCGTGCTCCTCGTCGCCGCCCTCCTCGTCATCGTCAACTACTTCGGCGGCAAGTACTACCAGCGCTTCGACTGGACCGAGACGCGGCTCTACTCGCTCTCCGAGAAGAGCCGGAACGTCCTCGCCGACCTCGACAAGGACGTCGAAGTGGTGGTCTTCCTCTCGCCGCAGGACGAGCTGTACGAGCCGACGCGCGAGCTCCTCCGCCGCTACGAGGCCGCCTCGCCGCGCGTCCGCGTGCGGGTCATCGACCCGGAGAAGAACCCGATCGAAGCGCAGCAGCTGGTCCGGAAGTACGAGATCACCGGCGCCAGCGTGGTGGTGGCGAGCGGCGGCGACAAGCGGGTGATCGACAGCTCGGAGCTCGCGGAGATGGACTTCTCGGCGCTGCAGATGGGGGGCGAGGCGCGGGTGGGCGCCTTCAAGGGGGAGCAGGCGGTGACCAGCGCCATCCTCCAGCTCGCCGAGGGGCGAAAGCCGAAGGTCCTGGTCACCACCGGCCACGGCGAGGCGCGCCTCGACGACGTCGGCGCCCGCGGCCTCTCGATCGCGCAGCAGCTCCTCGGCCGGGACAACTTCCAGATCGAGGAGTGGTCGCCGGTCGGCAAGCCGGCGGTGCCGGCGGACACCGACCTGCTGGTCGTCGCCGGCCCCACCGGCAGCTTCCTGCCGCCGGAGCTGGACATCCTCGGCCGCTACCTCGCCGGCGGCGGGCGCATGCTGGTGCTCCTCGACCCGACCTTGGGCGGCGCCGGCCTCGTGGACACCGGCCTCGGCCGCTGGCTCGCCGGCTTCGGGGTCAAGGTGGGGGAGGACATCGTCGTCGACCCGGGCAACACGCTTCCCTTCTTCGGCGCCGAGAGCTTCTTCGCCAACCGCTACGGCGACCACCCGATCGTCCGCCCGCTGGCGGAGGGGAACCTGCCGGTGCTCTTCGCGCTCGCCCGCTCGGTGGGGGAGGGGGCCGCCGCCGGCTTCACCGCCACGAACCTCCTCGAGACGACCGACGCCGGCTGGGGGGAGACCAACCTCGCGGCGCTCGAGCGGGTGGCGAAAGACCCGGCCGACGTCGCCGGCCCGGTGCCGGTCGGCGTGGCGGTCGAGTCGGCAGGCGCCGAGGCCG
>DASWHY010000362.1:0-2882 GCA_036397955.1 Thermoanaerobaculia bacterium
CCGGCGTGCCGCCGCGCAAGCCGCCGAAGCCCACCCCCTACGCCCAGTTCAGCGGCCTCGAGGTGCTGACGCTGCGCCCCGACTCCAACTTCACCATGATCGGCGAGCGCACCAACGTCACCGGCTCGCGCCGCTTCGCCACTCTGATCAAGGACGAGGACTACGAGACCGCCCTCGAAGTGGCCCTCCACCAGGTGCGCGGAGGCGCCAACGTGCTCGACGTGAACATGGACGAAGGAATGCTCGACTCGGCCGCCGCCATGACCCGCTTCCTCAACCTGGTGGCCACCGAGCCCGAGATCGCCCAGCTCCCGATCATGGTCGACAGCTCGAAGTTCGAGGTCATCGAGGCCGGGCTGCGCTGCGTGCAGGGCAAGCCGATCGCCAACTCCATCTCGCTCAAGGAAGGCGAGGAGGCGTTCCGGCACAAGGCCCGCATCCTGCGGCGCTACGGCGCCGGCGTGGTGGTCATGGCCTTCGACGAGAAGGGCCAGGCGGTGACGGTGGAGGAGAAGGTGCGCATCTGCGAGCGCGCCAACCGCATCCTCGTCGACGAGCTCGGCTTCGACCCCGGCGACGTGATCTTCGACCCCAACGTGCTCGCCGTGGCCACCGGCATCGACGAGCACAACGACTACGCCAAGGCGTTCATCGAGGCGGTGCGCGAGATCAAGCGCCGCTGCCCGGGCTCCCACGTCTCGGGCGGCATCAGCAACCTGTCGTTCTCCTTCCGCGGCAACGACGCGGTGCGCGAGGCCATGAACTCCGCCTTCCTCTACCACGCGATCCAGGCCGGCCTCGACATGGGCATCGTCAACGCCGGGCAGCTCGCGGTGTACGAGGACGTCCCCAAGGACCTGCTCGAGCTGATCGAGGACGTGCTCTTCAACCGCCGCGGCGACGCCACCGAGCGTCTGGTCGAGCGCGCTTCGACCTTCCAGGGCGAGGCCCGCAGCCGCCAAGTCGACGAGGCCTGGCGCCAGGAGCCGGTGGAAGCGCGCCTGCGCCACGCCCTCGTCCACGGCGTCGTCGACCACGTGGAGGACGACGTGGAGGAGGCGCGAGCGAAATACGGCCGTCCCCTGAAGGTGATCGAAGGACCCCTGATGGACGGCATGAACGTGGTCGGCGACCTCTTCGGCTCGGGCAAGATGTTCCTGCCGCAGGTGGTCAAGAGCGCGCGGGTGATGAAGCGCGCCGTGGCCTACCTCGAGCCGTTCATGGAGGCCGAAAAAGCGGAGGGAGAAGTCCGCGAGCAGCGCAAGGTGCTGATGGCCACCGTCAAGGGCGACGTCCACGACATCGGCAAGAACATCGTGGGCGTGGTGCTGGGCTGCAACAACTACCGGGTGATCGACCTCGGCGTGATGGTGCCGGCCGACAAGATTCTCGACACGGCGCTCGCCGAGAACGTCGACGTCGTCGGCCTGTCGGGCCTGATCACACCGTCGCTCGAAGAGATGGAGCACGTGGCCAAAGAGATGAAGCGCCGCAAGATGACGCTGCCGCTGCTGATCGGCGGCGCCACCACGTCGAAGCAGCACACGGCTCTCAAGATCGCGCCCCACTACGACCAGACCACCGTCCACGTGCTCGACGCCTCGCGCGCCGTGGGCGTCGTGTCGCGCCTCGTCGACCCCGCGGAGCGCCCGCGCTTCGCCCAGGAGAACGCCGAGCTCCAGGCGAGCCTGCGCGAGACCTACGGCAGGAAGAGAGCGAAAGAGCTCTTCCCCTACCCCACCGCGCGCGCCAAGAGACTGGCGCTCGACTGGACGAACGGCAGGCCGCCGAAGCCGTCGTTCGTGGGACGGCAGGTTCTCGAGGTGCCGATCTCGGAGCTCGTACCCTACGTCGACTGGACGTTCTTCTTCGTCGCCTGGGAGCTCAAGGGCCGCTTCCCGCAGATCCTCGAGCACCCGGAGTACGGCGAGGCGGCTCGCGACCTCTACGCCAACGCGCTCGATATCCTCGAGCGGATCGAGCGGGAGAAGCTGCTGCACGCGCGCGGCGTCTGGGGCTTCTGGCCGGCGAGCTCCGACGGCGACGACGTGGTGCTCTACACCGACGAGTCCCGCACGAAGGAGCTCATGCGCTTCCCGATGCTGCGCCAGCAGGAGGTGAAGCCGGACGACGACAAGCCCCACCGCTCGCTCGCCGACTTCGTGGCGCCAAAGGCGTCGGGCGTACACGACTACGTGGGCGCCTTCGCGGTGCAGGCGGGCGAGGGCGTCGACGAGCTCGTGGCCGCCTACAAGGCGCGTCACGACGACTACAGCGCGATCATGGTGCAGGCGCTCGCCGACCGTCTGGCGGAGGCGTTCGCCGAGATGCTCCACGAGCGGGCGCGTCGCGAGTGGGGTTACGGCCGCGGCGAGGAGCTGACGAAGGACGACCTGATCGCCGAGCGCTACCGCGGCATCCGTCCGGCGTTCGGCTACCCGGCGTGCCCCGACCACACCCCGAAGGGACGCCTGTGGCGTCTGCTCGACGCTGAGGCGTCGGCGGGGCTGACGCTCACGGAGAGCTACGCCGCGCTGCCGACGGCGGCGGTCAGCGGCCTCTACTTCTCGCACCCCGAGGCGCGTTACTTCGCCGTCGGGCGAATCGGGCGCGACCAGGTGGAGTCGTATGCCGAGCGGATGGGGATGACGGTGGCGCAAGCGGAGCGGTGGCTGGCGCCGAATCTGGGGTATGATCCGGGGGAACGGAATTGATCCGGGAGTCGGAGATCTGGGACATGGGGATGACCTTGATCACCCACGCGTCGTCGAGCCTGCCCAACGTCGGCAAGTCGACGCTCTTCAACGCGCTGACCGCCGGCCACGCCAACGTCTCCAACTACCCGTTCACTACCATCGAGCCCAACGTCGGCATGGTGACGG
>DASWHY010000363.1:0-6779 GCA_036397955.1 Thermoanaerobaculia bacterium
GGCCCGCTCTTCTGGCGGCTCACCGGCGACCTGCTGCTCGTCTACCTCCTGCCGCTGCCGCTCTTCCTCGCCGCGGCCTGGCTCTTCCCCGACGGCTCCTGGGCGCGGCTCGCGGCGTCCGTAGCGGCGGCGGCGATTGCCGGGCTCCTCCTCCTCGCCCGCTTCGCCGGGCCGCTGCGCCGGCTCTTCGCCGCGCCGGCGGCGGCCACGGCCGCGGAGAGCGCGTGAGGGTCGCGTTCGTGATGCCGGGGATCGGCGTCGTGGAGCGCGGGGCGGAGGCGTTCGTCGTCGAGCTCGCCACCGCGCTCGCCGAGCGGCACGGCGTCGAGCCGGTGCTCTTCTCCCGCGGCCCGGCGCCGCTTCCCCACGTTCGGGTGCGGGCGCTGCGGCGCGACAGCCGGTTCGTCAACGCGATGTACGGCGGAACGCGGCTCGGCAAAAAGGCGCTCGACACCCTCTTCCTCGATCCGCTGAGCCTGGAATGGGGCACCGCCGCGCTCGCGGCCCTGCCGCGGCTCTGGCGCGGCGGCTTCGACGTCGTCGTCATGGAAGGAGGCCTCGCCGGCGCCTGGGCGGCCCGTCTCCTGCGCCGCCTTCGCGGCGTCCCGTTCGTGGACATCGCCCACGGCGTGGACCCGAAATGGGAGGGCGCCTTCGCGCGCCAGAAGCCGGACCGCGTGGTGACCTTCACCCAGGCCGCGGCGCGCATGATCCGCGCGCGGGCGCCGCGGGCGCGGGTCGCCGTCATCCCGCACGGCATCGACCTGGAGCGCTTCCGCCCTGGACTGCCGCCGGCCGCGGCCGCGAGCGCGCTCTCCCGCCCGCTCGTCCTCGCCGCCGGCGCCATCGACGCGCACAAGCGCTTCGAGCTGACCGTCGAGGCTGTGGCACGGCTGGGAGAAGGAAGTCTCGCCCTGCTCGGCGACGGCCCGGCGGCGCCGGCTCTCGACGCCCTCGCCGCTCGCCGGCTCGGCCCCGGTCGCTACCTGCGCACCAGCGTGCCGCGCGCCGAGATGCCCGCCTGGTACGCCGCCGCCGATTGCTTTACGATGCCGTCGCTCACGGAGTCCTTCGGCCTGACATACCTCGAAGCGATGGCCTGCGGTCTCCCCTGCGTGGCGCCCGACGACGCGGTGCGGCGGGAGGTGATCGGCGAGGCGGGGACCTTCTGCGCCGTCGCCGACCCCGACGCTTACGCCGGCGTGCTGGCCGAGACGCTCCAGCGCCCCTGGGGGGAGATCCCCCGCCGGCGCGCCGAGCGCTTCCCCTTCGCGGCCACCGCCCGCGGCTACGCCGAGCTGTTCGCTCAGGTGGCCGCCGAGGCGGCGCGATGATCCCGGTCCTGATGCTCCACCACGTCGCCGAGGCGCCCCTCGACCCGCCGCCTCTCCACCCGGACAGCTACCTGCCGCGCGCGGAGCTGGCGCGCCACCTCGACGCGCTGGGCGGGGCCGGCTACCGCACGCTGACCCTCGCCGAGGCGGCGCGCGCGGGTGGCGAGCCGGCGGGCCGGAGCGTCGTCCTCACCTTCGACGACGGCTGCCGCTGTTTCGCCGAGCACGCCCTGCCGGAGCTGGCGGCGCGCGGCATGACGGCGACGGTCTTCGCGGTGAGTGACGAGGTGGGCGGCGAGAACCGTTGGGACCGCGGCGCCGGTGAGCGGCGGGAGAGACTGATGTCGGCCGCGGAGCTGCGGCAGATCGCTGGGCAAGGGATCGAGGTCGGGTCGCACGGGAGGACGCACCTGGATCTCACGACCTGCTCGCCGGAGGAGCTGGAGGCCGAGACCGCCGGCTCCCGCCGCGACCTCGCAGCGGCCCTCGGCGCGCCCATCCTCACCTTCTCCTACCCGTACGGCCGCTGGAACGAGCGCGCCCGCGCGGCCGTCCGCACCGCCGGCTATGAAGCCGCGGTGTCGATCGAAGGCCACGGCCCGGCCGGCGTCCGCGAGGACGAGCTCTCCTGGCCCAGGAGCTTCCTGACCCCCGGCGAGAGCCGCTTCGAGCTGCTGCTCAAGGCCAGCGGCCGCTACCGCCTGTGGAAGCGCCTGCCGCGGCTCGGCGTCCTCGCCGCCCTCCGCCGCGCCGCCTCCGGAGGCGCGCGGTGACGCTCTGGCCGCGGCTCGGCCGCGACTTCGCGCGCCTGCGCGCCGTCAAGGGGCGCGGCTTCTGGCTCGCCCTCTTCGACGCCCTCCTCCTCGACTCCGGCTTCCAGGCCCTCCTCGCCTACCGCACGGGCCACACCCTGCTGCGCTGGCGGGTGCCGGTGCTGCCCGCCCTCTGCCGCCGCTGGGCGGTCGGCGCCTGCGCGGTGGACATCCTGCCGCGCGCCGAGATCGGCGGCGGCTGCATCGTCGCGCACGGCGTCGGGCTGGTCGTCGGCGGCCGCACGGTGATCGGCGAGGACTGCACGCTCCTCCACGGCGTCACCTTGGGCGAGGCGCGCTTCGAGGAGCTGGACTGCCCGCGCGTCGGCCATCGGGTGACGATCGGCGCCGGCGCCAAGGTGCTCGGCGGCATCGCCGTCGGCGACGACGCCGTGATCGGCGCCAACGCCGTGGTGCTGCACGACGTCCCCGCCGGCGCCGTCGTGGCCGGCATCCCGGCGCGCGAGGTCGGCGCCCGCCGCGCCCTGACCGTCGCCCTCCTGCTCCTCGCCGTGACCCTGCCCGCGGCGCCGCTCGCCGCCGCGCCGCTCAAGCTCTGCGACGACGCCACCTCGCTCACGCCGATCGGCGTCGATACGAAAGCCGGCCTCACGCTCCTCGCCCTGCCGGGGCGCGACGGCGGGCGCGGCTGGGTCGTCGAGCTGCCCGCCGGCGGCGGCGTCGCGCGCCTTCACGAAGACCGCACGCCGGGACGCTCCGGCGGCTCGGTGGGGCCGGGCCCGGTCCTCTCGATCCTCCCCTGCGGCCCCACCTGCATCCAGCCGGTGCGGTGGGCGGACGGCGCCTGGGAGCCGCTCGGCGAGTCGTTCGCGGCGCCGTCGGTGAGCACCGCCGCCTCGACCTGGGACGACACCGGCCACCCCTGGATCGTCCTCCACGGCCAGCGGCAGGAAGGGGGCCGGATGACGGCTTGGGCCTTCCGCCTGGAGACTGAGGCGCGCGAGTGGAAATCGAAGGGGAGCCTGCTGATCGCGGCCTCCGGCCCGCCGGAGGCGATCCCGGCGCCGCAGCGGAAGGACGGCGTCCTCTCGGGAAGCGGTCTCTTCGCCGCCTCGGGGCGCCCGGTGCAGTGGGTGAGCGGCCTTCCGGTGCTGCCCGCCAACCGGCGCGGGCAGGTGGTGCCGCTCGCCGGCAGCGCCGCCGCCTACCTCTCGGCCGACGGCGCCGTCTACGTCTCGCGCGACGGCGGCAAGAAGTGGACGCGCTCGCTCTGGACCCCGTGGGGGACCGCGGGCGTGACCGACAGTTGGCGCCAGGGGAGCGACTTCTGGGTGGACCTGCCGGTCGGCGTGCAGCGCGGGCCGCTCCAGCTCGCCTGGTTCGACCGCCGCGTGCCGAGCGACGAGCGCCTCTATCTCACCGAGCTGGACGCCACGAGCGACTGGCGCGTCGTGACGCAGGCGCCCTCCACCGTGCGCACCAAGGGCGAAGCCCGCCTCGCCGTCTCCCACCTCCTCGCCCCCCGCGAAGGGGCGTGGCTCGTCCTCCACGGCTGCGTGGCGACCGCCGAAGGCTCGGGCCTCGTCGTCCGCACGGTCGGGCCCGCGGGCCTCTCGGTCCCGAAGCTGGTGCCGCTCAAGCGCTGACGGCAGGGGTGAATCGGCTTCCGGGAGGCCGATCGCGCGGCCGAATCGAGTGGGTCCGCGGCGGAACCGACTGGATCGGCGGCGGAACCGAGCCGATCCACCGCGGAACCGAGTCGATCCACCGCCGAACCGAATCGATCCGCGGCGGAACCGAGTGGATCCAGGGCGGAACCGACTGGATCGGCCGCCGAACCGACTGGATCCACGGCGGAACTGAGTCGATCCACGCCCGAACCGAGTCGATCCGCGGCCGAACCGAGCGGATCGGCCGCCGAACCGAGCGGGTCCGCCGGCGAACCGGCTAGGTTACGCCCGCGTCGCCGCGGCGCCGGTCTCGGCCGGGATGCGCAGCACCTGGCCGGGATAGATCTCGTCCGGGTCCTTGAGCAGCGGGCGGTTCGCCTCGAAGATCCGGTGATAGGCGTTGGCGTCGCCGTAGTGCTGCTTGGCGATCTTCGACAGGGTGTCGCCTTTGACGACCGTGTAGAACTGGCCCTGCCCCTGCGCCGCCCCGGCGCCGCCGATCGTCATCTGGTCATCGACCTCGCCGATCCCCTCGTGGTTGCCGACCAGGAGCACGACCTTCTCACGCTCCTCCTGGCTAGCGGCCTTCCCCTTGACGACGGCCTGGTCGCCGTCCACGCGGACGCTGAAGTCCGCGACCTGGAAGCCCATCTGCTCGACGACCTTGACCAGCGCCGCGGCACGCCGGCGGTCGTGCAGGTCCTTCACCTGCTGAGTGGAAGGGTGCTGCGCCTGCCCGGCGCCCCCGGCCGGCTGCGGCTCGTCGTCCCCGAGCCGCAGCTTGCGGCCTACGTTCTTGGCGAACTGGATCAGACCCATGACGTCCTCCTTGGCAGAAATTCACCCGGATGCGGGCGCACGGCGCGCCCGGCGAGGAGGGTTTGCAAGGAGGCTTCCGCTCCTTCAGGCCCCCGGTGGGGGCTCCCCAACTCTTCCTTCATCTGATACGGTTGAGAGGTTTCTCAATCAGTCTGGGAACGTACGTACAGGCAAAGCATTGCTCGAGACTCTCGACGAGAGCCGAAGGCGGGTTAGTGAGGCGGCCGAAGCGGCACTGCGCCACGCCGGCGCTGGGGGCGCCCGCCTCGATCCGCTTGTAGCAGCCATCGCCGAAGGAAAAGGCGATCCCACGGCAGTCCGGGATGCCACAAAGAACCTCTTGTCGGACGAGCGGCCTCTGGAGCTCGTGCTTTTCGATACCGATCGGATCGCCGGCTTCGTCTTCGACTCCAGCCGCCCGCCCGTCGTTGCAGGCGCCTCTCGCATCCTCTTCCAGCTCAATGAGTGGATAGCCCGCGAATTCCGAGAGAAGGTCATCTTCTCCGGCGGTGGGCAAGGTCTGCTTCTCGCAGCCGCAGGGACCGGTCGCGGAGTCGCGCAGGCCATCGAGCAGAAGTACCACGAGATGAGCTTGGGCGCCCTCAGCGTCACCACGGCTCACCTCCCGGCGGGGCCGCAAGACTTCCTCTCTACCCACATCACCGACGCTGGCGCGCGCTTGGGCGTACGCCCCGTCTCCGGCACGCAAGCGCTCGTCGGCCGCCTCCTAGATATGGTCCGGCGAGCGAAAGCGGAGCGCCCTCCTCCAAGCAGTCGAATCCCGGGCAACGCCGAGCGCTGCGTCTCTTGCCGCGATCGCGCGGCGGGCAGGATTCCTCTCTCCCGTTTCCGCCCGGACGAGGACCCTCGCGCTCGGCTCTGTGATCCTTGCGTTCGTCGCTGGGAGGAGGGCCAGAAGCGAATCGCCGGCGTCTCGTTCGTTGACCTCGTGGAGGCGGTCTCGAGGGCCGGCGAGGGCGACGAGGTTGCTCGGGGCAAGGCTCGCTACCTCGGCTTCGTGTATGGCGACGCCAACGCGATGGGCTCGGTCTTCGACCGGCTCTCCTCCCTTGCCGAATTGCGCTTTCTCAGCCTCGCCATCAGCCATCTCTTCACGCGCGCCCTCGAGCGGGCCGAAAGCGAAGCGCGGAAGCTGATTCCGGCGCACCAGGAGCAGCTCCCGCTCCTGAGCCTCCTCGGTGGCGGCGACGAGGTGATTTGGATCGCGCCGGCTTCGCTGGCTGTGAAGCTCGCAGCGGCCCTCCCGGGATGGGTGGAAGAGGAGGCCCGGCGCTCCGGCGGGCTGGCCGAGATGCTGCGGCGCTACGGCACGGAGCGCTTGACACTGGGCGTAGGCATGGTCCTCTGCGACGTCGCGTTCCCGGTGCGCTATCAGTACGAGCTGGCGCGAGCATTGATGAAGAACGCGAAGCGCCTCTACTACGGCGCGTCCCCTTCGGCCGCCACCTCCTCAATCGATTTCGAAGTGCTGACCGACGCCTCACCCTTGAGCGAGCGCCTCGAGTCCGCGCGAGAGCTCTCTACCTTTACCGAGGAAATGGACTTCGTCCGGACCTGCCGCCCCTATGCGACCGAGGAGTTCAGCCAGCTCCTGAACGCCATCGGCCGGGCGCGCACAGCCGGGCTCGCTTCCTCGCAGCTTCACCTCTTGCAAGCAGGGAGCTTCGCGGGCAAGCGCACGTTCCTCAATCAACTCTGTTACCAGATCGCCCGGAAGCCGGCGGGCGAGCGTTACCAGAAATGGCTCACGGCGCTCGGGGTCGACCCGGCGGACCGTACGGCGCTCTCCAACCACTTCTTGCGATCTCTGCGGACCTCACCCGGCCGATTCGGCACCTGGGTGCCCGATGCCGTGCAGCTCGCCCCCTTCGCGGATCTCCCATAGCGAGCTAGGCCGCGATGCCGCGCCTCGAGATCCAACTGAACGGTCACCTTCTCGTGGCGGGCGCCCACCCCAGCGGGCTCGAGACCGATCTGGCCACCGCCCGCCGCTATGACGGGAAGGGTTGGATTCCATATATCCCGGCGACCGCGTTGCGGGGAGCAGTGAGAATCCAACTCGAAGCACTGCTCAGGGGCGCGAGTCAAGTGGGGACAGGTCCCTACCCCGCAGAGGACGGCGCCGGGCCTGGAAACGACATCGTCGCCAGGCTCTTTGGATA
>DASWHY010000364.1:0-6110 GCA_036397955.1 Thermoanaerobaculia bacterium
GGCAGCGCCGGCGGCAGCGTCCCTTCCACCTGCCCTCGTCTTCCCACGAGGAAGCTCCCCGGCACGAACGAAAACGGCCGCGCCCCCGCCTCCCGAAGCGCCGCGATGACCATCCGATGCAGCTCCGCCGCCTCGGCCTGCGTCTCCGCCACCCCCGCCAGCCGTTCTCTCGCCACCGGCCCCGCCCCGATCCCCGCCCGCGCCGCCGCCACGTGCCCGAACGACCCACTCCCATGCCCAAGCAGAAGCGCCCCACCCGCTCCCGCCGCCACGATCTCCCCCGCCAGACGCCGAATCACCTCCCCTCGCACCGCCCGCGCCCGCGTCTTGTCGGTAAGGAGGCTCCCCCCGAGCTTCAGCAGAGTGATGTCAGTCATGAGCCTTCTCGATTTTCCACCGACGGTGGCGGGCGGTGATCACGCGCTCACCCTCAGAACAGATGTTCAATCTCCCGGCTAGGCCCCGGCCCCACGCAGTCGCGGATCACGAAGCCCACGGCCGGCAGCTCCTCCAGCCGCTCCGCCACGTCGTCCTCCGCCTCCGGCGTGCAGATGACGTGCACGTTGGCGCCCGCGTCCATCGTCGCCCACGCCTCCACCCCCTCCTGCCGCATCTCGCGGATCAGCCGCAGCACCTCCACCGTCCCCGAGCTCCAGTAAAAGACCGGCGGCCGCGACGACATGGCGATCAAGTGGAGGTCGATCGCCTCCTCCTCCAACGCCGGGCCGAGCAGCGAAAGGTCGCGCTCGCGGATCGCCAGCCGGGTGCGCTCCAGCCGCTCGGGCAGCAGCTCCAGCCGCCGCTGGTAATAGGGGCTGGAGGGGGCACGCCGGTGCCCTTCCAGCGAGGGGATCGTCTTGGGGCCGATCTCGACCACGGCGATGACGTCGCGCAGGTCCCAGTCGTCGGCGCTGGCCAGGCAGCCCGCCCAGGGGTCGTCCTCGGGGCCGCCGGCCGGCCACTCGACGTAGCCGCCGAAGCAGGAGCGCGCCGCCGACCCCGAGCCGCTGCGGCGGGCGAGGGCGGAGAGCTCCTGCGGCGTGGCCATGCGGTCGAGGGCGGCGACGCAGGCGAGGGTGAGCGCCGCGAAGCCCGAGGCCGAGGAGGCGAGCCCGGCGGCGCTCGGGAACTCGGTGCGCGTGGCCACCCGGAAGGAGCCCTCCCAGCCGGACCACTCGCGCACCCGGTCGAGCTGCGCGCGCACCTTCTCGCCGAAGTCGTGGGCCGGGGTGGCGAAGCCGCCCCCGCTCTGCGCCAGCCAGATCTCGTCCGCCCGGGCGTCGCCGCCGAGCGGCTGGACGGTGCAGTTGGAGATACAGCGCGACAGGGTCATCGAGATCGACGGGTTGTTCGGGATCGCGCGGTCGAGGTCCTTCGCGCCCCAGTACTTGATGAAGGCGATGTTGGCGGGCGCGGCGATCGTGGCCTTGAGCATTCAGGCGGCCTCCCGGCGGAAGCCGGCCGCCCCCAAGGCGACCGGGAGGTAAGAGAGCCTGCGAAGAAAGGGCCAGATCGGGACGCGGCCCGGGTCGGGATGGTAGACGAGGAGGCAGCCGGCGGCCGGCCCGGCGAGCGAGCCGGCCCCCGAGACCTTGGCCGCCCCCCCCTCCGCCTCGACGCGCCGCACCAGCTCGCGCACCGCCGGCGGCACCACCCCCAGCTCTTCGAGCCGGGCCTCGGCCTCGCGCAGGAGGGGGACCGCGGCCGCCGGATCCTCGCGCTCCCGCTCCAGCTCGGCGCGGAGGGCGCGGGTCGCCCCTTCGATCGCGTCGAGGAGGCGGTCGAGGCCGGCCGGGTCGCCCTGCCAGCGGTCGCGCACCGCGGCCACGACCGCCCCGGTAGGCTCGGGCGGGGCGCCGGTGTCGTAAACGCGGAGCGCCGCGAGGAGCGGCGAGCGGGTCTCGACCGGCTCGCTCTCGAGGTCGCCCGCGGCCGTCCGCCGCGCCCAGAGCACCCCCCCCTCGAAGACCGTCGCGCCGTCCACCCCCGAGGGCATGCCGTGCTGCCGGCGCTCGACCTCCAGCGCCAACCGGCGGACAGTCTCCGGGCCGGCGTCAGTGCCGCGGAAGGCCAGGTAGCCGGCCACCACCGCCACCGCCGTGGCCGCCGAGCTGCCGAAGCCGGAGCCGATCGGGAGCTGCGAGTCGATCCGCAAGTGGAGCGGCGGGCCGCCGGCCTCGCCCAGCGCCTCCGCCGCCTCGCCGAGCGCGACCTTGACGACGTGCGCCGGATCGCCGCCGCGCACCGCCTGGAAGGCGGCCGCGCCGGGCTGCGCGGCGTAGCGTTCCCAGCGCGCGCGGACCTCGCGCACGTAGGCGAGGAGGTCGCTCCAGGAAAGCTCCTCGCGGTGGCCGACCTGGGGGAGATCGAGGAGGACGCCAGCGAGGCACGGCGCGAAACGGGCAGTCAAGCGACGATCCACGGCCGCGACGATGGCTGGTCGGCCGTAGACGGCGGCGTGCTCACCGCAGAGGATCAGTTTTCCGGGTGTGGAGACTGCGACGGTCGGCAAACTAACTACCCCCCGCCCAGATCCTTCGCTGCGCTCAGGATGACATTGGTCAGGCTTACGTCGGCAGCAGCGGCAGGTCGGGCGCGGCGGCGCCCCGCCCCAACCGCTCGTGGGCGCGCGCCAGGTCCTGCGAGGTGAAGGCGGCCATCAGCGAGATCTCGCCGGCGAGCACCACGGCGCCGCAGATCTCCGCCAGGCGGATCACCGCGTCGCCGCGCCGCTGCGGGTCGGGGGAGACCCCCATCACCGCCAGCGCCTCGCGCTGGGTGTCGAGCGCCGTGCCGCCGCCGATGGCGCCGAGCGGCACGTCGGGGAGGAAGACCGAGGCGAAGACCCCCTCGGGGCCGCGCGGCTCGATGCAGGTCACCCCGAGCGACCCCTCGACGACGTGCGCCGCGTCCTGCCCGCAGGCGATGAAGAAGGCCGCCAACACGTTGGCGAAGTGGGCGTTGTAGCCCAGCGACCCCGCCGCCACCGACCCCAGCAGGTTCTTCCGGTACTGCGCCTCGACCAGCGAGCGCGCGTCGGTCCTGAGGTAGCTGTGCAGCACCTCGCCGTCGAGCAGGATCTCGGCGTAGATCCGCTTGCCGCGCCCCTCCTGGAAGTTGATGCCGGCCGGCTTCTTGTCGGTGCAGTAGTTGCCCGAGAGCGCGATGCAGGGCACGCCGGTCTGCGGCTCGATCAGCTCGCTGACCATGCGGTCGCAGGCGATCGTCGCCATGTTCATGCCCATGGCGTCGCCGGCGTCGAAGCGGAAGCGGAGGAAGACCGTGGTGCCGAAGGCGAAGGGGCGGACGTCGAGGAGCTTCAGGTAGCGGCTGGTCGACTCGGCCACCTTCCGCAGCTCGGCGTCGTGCTCGCGGATCCAGCGCACGAACGCCTGCGTCTGGATGACGCCCGAGGTGCGGAAGACCGGCGCCCGGGTCATCCCCACGTCCTCGACCCGCACCACGACGCCGCCGGCGGCGCGCAGCGCCGCGCAGCCCCGGTTGGTCGAGGCGACGAGCGCCGCCTCGGTCGTCGCCAGCGGCACGTAGACCTCGCCGTCCATCCGCTCGCCGCGCACCCGCAGCGGCCCCACCACGCCCATCGGCACCTGCGCCACGCCGATGAAGTTCTCGCAGTGGCGGTAGGAGGCGCGGCAGACGTCGAGGGAGTGGTGGCCGACGTGCTTGAGCTCGGCCTGGGTCATCTCCTCGAGCGCCTGGCGGCGGACCTCGGCGGCCTCGCCGGCGGGGAGGTCGCGCGGCAGCTCGTGGAAGCGGCGCTCGCCGGAGACCAGCGAGCGCACCAGCTCTTCGCGCGAGTGGCTCGCGGGGGGGACGGGATCGACGGGCTTGATCTGGCTCATAGGTCGGCCCTTCCGTGCAGCGTCGCGGCCTTGAGCGCCGCCAGGTCCTTGGCGCCGAGGCAGAACATCGCGATCTTGAGCTCGCGCACGATCCGCTCGGCCCGCTCGACGACCCGCTCGGCCGACTCGCTGGCGGCCTCCAGGAACGGGTAGGCCAGCCCCACGAGGTCGGCGCCGAGCGCGATCGCCTTGGCCGCGTCGACGCCGTTGCGCACGCCGCCGCTGCCGATCAGGGTGATGCCCGGCAGCTCGGCGAGCGCCCGGATCGACTCCGGCGTCGGGATGCCCCAGTCGGCGAAGACCTCGCCGAGGTCCGGGTCCCCCGCCCGCTCCCCCTCGATCCGCGCCCAGCTCGTGCCGCCGCTGCCGGCGGTGTCGAAGATCCGGAACCCCTCGTCGTGGAGCGCCCGTGCGGCGCGCGCCGAGAGGCCGCTGCCGATCTCCTTGGCGATCGCCGGCACCGAGAGCCCCCGCGCCACCTCGCCGAGCTTGGCGACCAGCCCCCGGAAGTCGCGCTGCCCCTCCGGCTGGATCGCCTCCTGCAGCGGGTTGAGGTGGAAGGCCAGGGCGTCGGCCCCGATCATCGCCACCGCCGCCTCGCACTCGGCCGCCCCCACCCCGTAGTTGAGCTGCACGGCGCCCAGGTTGGCCAGCAGGGGGACCGACGGCGCGGCGTCGCGGACGCGGAAGGTATCAGCTTTCGTCCGATCCTCCAACGCCTTGCGCTGCGAGCCAACCCCCAGCGCCAGCCCCACCCGCTCGGCCCCGAGCGCCAGGTGGCGGTTGATCCGCGCCGCGATCTCGGTGCCCCCGGTCATGCAGGAGATGAGGAGCGGGGCGGCCAGGGGCTTGCCGAGGAAGCTCGTCGAGAGGTCGATCTCGTCGAAGTCGAGCTCGGGGAGAGCCTGGTGCTCGAAGCGGTAGCGGTCGAAGGCGCCGCCGGTCCCCTGCATGCGGCCTTCGAGAGCGAGCCGGATGTGCTCGGCCTTGCGGTCGCGGCCGGCGTCGGCGGCCCAGGGGGCGAGCTTCACCGCTCGCGCTCCCAGAGCCAGTCGAGGAGGCCGGCGAGGAAGGCGCGCCCCTCCGGCGCCAGCGGCAGGCCGTCGAGGGCGGCGGCGGCGACACCCAGGCGCTCCTCGACCATCGCCTCGACGCGGGCGCGGGCGCCGGTCTCCTCGAGGACGCGCCGGACGGCGGCGAGCCGGTCGGCGGTGAGGTCGTCGTCGCCGAGGGCTTCCTCGAGCACCCGGCGCTGGGTGGGGGAGGCGGCGCGCAGGGCGTGGTGGACGAGGAACGTGTGCTTCCCCTCGCGCAGGTCGGCTCCCACGGGCTTCCCGACCGTCGCCGCGTCCCCGAACGTGCCGAGCAGGTCGTCCTGGAGCTGGAAGGCCTCGCCGACCGCGGCGCCGTAGCGGGAGAGCGGCTCGAGGAGGGCGGGCGGCGCCCCGGCGAGCAGCGCGCCGAGCTGGAGCGGCCGCTCGGCGGTGTAGCGCCCGGACTTGAGGCGGAGGACGCGGAGAAGCTCGTCCTCCGTCGCACCCTCCGCGAGCGGCCGCAGCCCCACCTGGATCTCCAGGTACTGGCCGGCGATGACCTCCTCGGCCATCGCCGAGAAGGCGCCGCGGAGGGCGCGCCGCCGCTCGGGTTCCGCGACCGCCTCGGAGGCGATCGAGAAGAGCTCGACCGCCCAGGTGTGGGCGAGGTCGCCGACCAAAATCGCCGCCGAGCGGCCGAAGTCGCCCGCGTCCCCGCGGAAGCCGTGCGCGGCGTGGGCGTCGGCGAAGCGGACGTGTGCCGCCGGCTCGCCGCGGCGCACCTCGGCGTGGTCCATGATGTCGTCGTGGATCAGGAGGTAGGTGTGCAGCAGCTCGGTCGAGAGCGCGAGCGGCAGCACCGCCTCCTCCCGCCGGCCGCCGCAGGCCCGGTAGGCGGCCAGGACCAGGGCCGGGCGGAGGCGCTTGCCCCCCTGCGTCACCAGGCGCGCCACCCCATCCACCAGCTCCAGCGCCTCGGGGGCGCCGGCCGCGGCCGCCCGCTTGCCCGCCAGGAAGGCGTCGAGCTCGCGGTCCAGCGGGGCGCGGAAGGCGTCTAGGAGGGCCTGGAAAGAAGCCTCGTCGGCCGGTTGCGGGCTGCGGAGGGCGGTCGAGCGGTCCATCGGGGCGGGCGTCCGCCGCGAGTGTAGCAGGCGCTCAGAACCGAACGGTCACGCCCCCCGAGGCGCCGTACAGCTCGATCGTGTTCTCGTCG
>DASWHY010000365.1:0-6916 GCA_036397955.1 Thermoanaerobaculia bacterium
CCCTCCTTCAACCCTCGTGACTTCGCGCGGAGAATGCGGCTCCATTGCAGCCTACCAGGAGTAGCACGCGTGGGAGGCCGTGCGGCTGCGTGCGGGGAGGATCGGGGCTGCGGAGGGATGCCTGCCCGCAGCCGACGTCGGCCGGCGGCGGGCGGCGGGTCAACCGGCTACGACCAGAACCGCACCACGATCTGGTAGCCGCTCGTCTGGCCGGCGGTGTCGGTGACGGTCAGGGTCACCGGGTACTCGCCGGGGCCCTTCGGGTAGCTGTGGCGCGCCGTCGCCTTGGCGGCGGTGGTGCCGTCGCCGAAGGACCACTCGTAGGTTCCGATCCCCATGTCGTCGCTCGAGCGGGTGGCGTCGAAGCTGCACGTGTAGCGGTTGATGTTGCAGCTGACGGTGAAGTAGGCGACCGGCGGATCGTCGTTGGTGTCGGTGCCGGCGGCGGCGTAGAGCAGGAGGTTGGGCGAGCCGTCGCCGGCGGCGCCGACCGCGCCCTCCGTGGCCGCGTCCACGAGCGTCATCTGCACGACGTCCGGCGTCGCCTCGCGATGGTCCGCCAGGTAGAGGGCGGCGGCGGCCGCGGCGTGCGGGGCCGCCATCGACGTGCCGGTGATCGCCAGGCTGTCCACGTTGCTGCGGATGAAGGCGGAGACGATCGCGCGGCCCGGCGCGAAGAGGTCCACGCAGGGGCCGAAGTTGGAGTAGCCCCAGCGCTGGTCGAGGTCGTCGCTGGCGCCGACCGTGATCGCTTCGGGCAGGCGCGCCGGCGAGGAGGTGCAGGCGTCGGCCATGCGGTTGCCGGCCGCCACCGTGTAGGTGATGCCGGCGGCGATCGAGCTGCGCACCGCGTCGTCGAGCGGCACCGAGCTCAGGGTCTCGAGGCTGATGTTGGCCACCGCCTTCCAGCGCTTCGAGGCCGGGCCGGACTGATGGGCCTGGTAGCTCGTGGTCACCCACTCGATGCCGCTGATCAGCCAGGAGACGGCGCTGAAGCCGGTGCAGTCGGCGACCCGCACGGGGTGGAGGGTGACGCCCTTGGCGCCGCCGTAGGCGACGCCGCCGATGATGCCGGCGACGTGGGTGCCGTGGCCGTGGCAGTCTTCGGTGCCGCGTCCGTCGGCGATCGTGGTGAAGCCGTTCGCCTTGTCGACGCGGCCGCCGAAGTCGGCGTGGGTGCTGAGGATGCCGGTGTCCAGGACGTAGACGTGGATGCCGGCGCCGTTCGCGCCGTAGGTGTAGGCGCCGTCGAGGCCGGCGGCGCGCTGGTCGATGCGGTCGAGGCCCCAGGACGGCGGGGCCTGCTGGGTCGCCGCCAGCTCGACGCGGCCGTCCTCGGCGACGTAGGCGACGCGGCTGTCGGCGGCCAGGGCCCGCGCCTGCTCGGCGCTGGCCTGGATGACGAAGCCCTTGAAGACGCGCTCGAAGCTGCGCGTCGGCCGGCCGCCGTAGCGCAGGCCGAGGGCGCTCGCCACCTCGGGCACGCTGGGACCGTCGAGGAGCGAGCCGCCCGGCTGCCGCGCGGCGCCGTCCTCCAGCTTCACGATGTACTGCCCGCGGATGGGCTCGGGGCTGGCGACCACGCCATCGGCCGCGGCCGCGGTGGCGGAGGTCGTCAGCAGGATCGCCGCCAGGATGGTCGGGGTGATGGTCGTGGTTCGCATCGTCTTGCCCTCGTCTCGGATCGCTTGGCGGATTGATTTCCGCGACAAGGGCAGCCTAGGGAGCGGGGCAAGGACGCTCGATCAGCCGGACGCTGCACCTCGCATCGGCATTCGAGACCAGAGGGTGTCAGTGCGCGTCCTACAGTGGGCATTCGGGCGGGTTCACCGCGGCCCGCTAATCGGTGTCACAATCGAGGCCGACGACCCCCTGCCCGGGGCCGTTGATCTTTTTTGCGGTTCAGGCGGTGCGATTGAATTTCAGGGGTGCTGAGAGTTGATGCCGGTCACGATCGTGCTGGCGGAGGATCACGCGGTCGTCCGGCAGGGAATCCGCGCGCTGCTCGAGAGGGAGCCGGATCTCTCGGTCGTCGGCGAGGCCGCCGACGGGCTCGAAGCCGTCGACCTGGTGGAGCGCACGCAGCCCGACGTGCTCCTGCTCGACCTCACGATGCCGGGACTGGGCGGCCTCGACGTCGCGCTCAGGGTGACCCGGCGCTCGCCGCGGACGCGGATCGTCATCCTCTCCATGCACGCCAACGAGGCTTTCGTCGTGCAAGCCCTGCGCAACGGCGCCGCGGCCTACGTGCTCAAGGAGTCGAGCGGGACCGAGCTCGTCCGGGCCATCCGCGAGGTGTTGACGGGACGGCGTTACCTCAGCCCGCCGCTGTCCGACAGGGCGGTCGAGGCCTACGTGGCGAGGGCCGGCGAGACCAAAGGCGACCTCTACGCGAGCCTCACCAATCGCGAGCGACAGGTGCTCCACCTCGCGGCCGAAGGCCTGAGCAACCCGGCCATCGCCGAGAGGTTGGGCATCGGCTCCCGCACCGCGGAGACCCATCGCGCCCACGTCATGAAAAAGCTCGGCCTGCGCAGCCGGAGGGACCTGATCCTCTACGCACTGCGTCGGGGGCTCATCTCGGCGGAGCCGGACGGCAGTCCTTCCAGCGCCAAGTAAGTAGCTCGTCTGCGAAAACTCCGGTGATCCCCGGATAGACGGGCCGCGCTCCGCCTCCTAGGCTCGAACCACCCATGATCAAGATCCTCGTTGCCGACGACCACGCGATCCTCCGCGAGGGGCTCAAGCGCATCGTCGAAGGCGCGGGCCTCGTGGTGGTCGCCGAGGCGGCCACCGGCCACGAAGCGCTGGAGAAGGCGCGGGAGACCCAGCCCGACGTCGTGCTCCTCGACGTCTCGATGCCGGGCAAGGGCGGGCTCGAGACGGCGCAGGAGCTCAAGGAGCGCCACCCGCGCCTGCGCGTCCTCATGCTCACCGTCCACCCCGAAGACCACTACGCCGTGCGCTGCCTCAAAGGGGGCGCCGACGGCTATCTGACCAAGGACATCGCCGCGAGCGAGCTCGTCGCGGCGATCCAGAAGGTCTACCGCGGCGGCAAATACATCAGCCCGACTCTCGCCGAGCGGCTCGCCGAGAGCCTCGGCCCCGGCTTCGGCAGCGCCCCGCACGAGGCGCTCTCGAACCGCGAGTTCGAGGTCTTGCGGCGGATCGGCGCCGGCCAGACGGTGGGGCAGATCGCCGAGGAGCTCCACCTTTCGGTCAAGACCGTGAGCACCTACCGCGCGCGCATCCTCGAGAAGATGAACATGAAGACGACCGCCGAGATCATGCGCTACGCGGTCGAGCAGGGACTCGGTGCGTGAGCGCGCCGGCGGACTACGCCGGCCCCGGGTCCCCGCCGGCCGCGGCCACGGGCAGGTAGACGCGCCAGGACCCCTCCGCCGTGCGCTCCGCGGAGCCCCCCAAGGCCCCGAGCAGCTCCTCGACCTCCGCCGGCGGGCGCCAGGCGCCCCGGCTCGCCGTCACCTCCACCTGCACGCTGGGCCGCTTCCCCTCCCCGGCGCCTGCCGGCCGGGCGCCGGCGGCGAACGTCACCCGCCCTTCTTCCCCGACAGCCTCCTGCGCGGCCAGGCCGAGCCGCAGGAGGAGCTGGTGGAGCGGGCCGGGGTCGCCGAAGAGGAGCGGGAGCTCCGGGGGGTAGGCGATCACCAGATCCACCCCGGGCGGCAGGACCGCCCGCAACAGCCGCTGTGCGTCGGTCAACAGGCTGCGGAGCTGGAAAGGCGCCGGCTCGCCCGCGGCGCTGCTCGCCAGCGCCAGCAACTGGCGGAGCAGCGCCACCGCCTGCCGCAGGCTTTCCTCCAGGCCGGCACGGATCGGCGTTTCCTCGCTTCTGCCGGGAGCCAGCAGCTCGAGCGACATGAGCGCCGTCGCCAGGAGATTGTTGAGGTGGTGAGCGAGGCCGCCGGCCAGGGCGGCGATGGCCTCCGCCTTGCCCGCCGCGAGGAGGACCTCCCGGCGCGCCAGCAGGGCGGCCTCATCCGCGCTCGCCGCCACCCGCGCCTCGAGCCCCGCCGCCTTCAGCCGTTGGACGGCTTGGGCGGGATCTCCCGCCGCGATCAGGATCACCGGTTGTCGCACTCGGCCTCGCCTTCAATTATGGTGCAAGTGCGTAAACTCATACCATTCAATCAGTTGGAACCGAGGCGCACCTGTGCTAGAACGAGCCGTCCATTTCCAGAGCGCAGATCTGCACGGTTAGACCCAGGGTCCCGGCGCTTTGTTCAGGCCGAGGAGGTGCGGGTGCACGACGACCCAGCCAGCGGCTCGTTCGGCGTGGAGGCGAGCGCCCGACGGTCCGGCCACGACCTCCTGGCCGGCATGAGCCACGAGCTGCGGACGCCGCTCCACTCGGTCCTCGGCTTCGCGGAGATGCTGGCGGACGGGTCCAGCGGTCAGCTCAACGCGCGCCAGGCCGAGTGCGTGGACAACATCCTCGCGGCCGGCCGCCGGCTGCTGGAGCTGGTCAAGGACCTCCTCGACCTCGCCGCCCTCGAGGCCGGCTCCGTCCGGCTCGAGCCGGGCCCTCTCGCCGTCGGCGACCTGCTGCGCGAGGTGGTCGAGGCGATCGCGCCGGCGGCGCACGACAAGCGGGTGTCCGTGGAGCTGGCGCTGGAGGAATCGATCCCCGCCTGCCGCGCCGACTCCAACCGGGTGCGGCAGGTCCTCCTCTTCCTCCTTTCGCGCGCGATCGAGCTCAGTCCCGCCGGCGCGCGCCTCCACGTCGCCGCCGGCAGCGCCGGCGAGCGGGCGTGGGTGTGCGTCAGCGACGAGGCGTCGGAGTGGAGCTCCGGCGTCGGGCTGGCGCTTTCGCAGCGTCTCGTCGAGCTGCACGGCGGGCAGTTGCGCCTGGAGCCGCGGCGGGGCGGCGGGAGCCGCTCGACCCTCCTGCTGCCGCTCGCCGGCGCCGCCCCGGACGCAGCGCAGTGACGGCAGCGCGGCGCATCCTGGTGGTGGACGACCTCGAGCAGAACCGCCTGCTCCTCACCAAGATGCTGCAGGTGCTCGGCTACGAGGTCGAGACCGCCGCCGACGGCCTCGAGGCGCTGGCCAAGCTGCCGCTCGACATCGACCTCGTCCTGCTCGACGTCATGATGCCCGGCATCGACGGCTACGAGGTCGCCCGCCGCATCCGCGCCGACCCGGCGGCGCGCGACCTCCCCGTCATCATGGTCACCGCGCTCGACCAGCGCGAGGACCGGGTGCGCGCGGTGGAGGCCGGGGCGAGCGACTTCATCGCCAAGCCCGTGGACCGGATGGAGCTCCGGGTCCGGCTCGACTCGCAGCTGCAGCTCAAGGAGGCGAAGGACGCCCTCAAGCGCCACAGCCAGGAGCTCGAGGGGAAGGTCGAGCAGCGCACCGCCGCCCTGCGCCGGGCGCTGGAGGAGATGGCCGAGGCCCAGCGCCTGACCTACGCCTCGCAGCTCGACACCATCCACCGGCTCGTCCTCGCCGCCGGCTACAAGGACTTCGACACCGCCGAGCACATCCAGCGGCTGAGCCGGCTCGGGGTCGTGCTCGCCGAGGCCCTGCGCCTCCCCCCCGGCGAGATCGAAGTGCTGCGCCACGCCATCCCGATGCACGACGTCGGGAAGATCGGCATCCCCGACGCCGTGCTGCTCAAGCCGGGCCGGCTGACGCCGGAGGAGCGCCTCGTCATGGAGTCGCACGCCGTGATCGGCGGGCGCATCCTCGCCGGCTCCAGCTCCCCCCTGCTGCAGGCGGGGGAGACCATCGCGCTCACCCATCACGAGCGCTGGGACGGGACGGGCTACCCGCGGCGGCTCGCCGGCGAGGACATCCCGCTCGGCGGCCGTCTCTGCGCCCTCGTCGACGTCTACGACGCGCTCTCCTCGGACCGCCCCTACCGGCCGGCGCTCTCCGAGAGCGAGACGCTGGCGCTGATGCGCGACGGGCGGGGCACGCAGTTCGACCCCGACCTCTTCGACCTCTTCCTCGAGCGGCTCGCCCGCCTGCGGGAGGTCCGCGCCGAGCCGCCGGCGACCTAAGCCCACTAGGACCCCTCCCCGCGAGCGCCCCGAACGCGCTACGATACTGCTGTCCCAGATGAAGGAGCACATAGCACCGCAAGAATGAAGGAGACGAACATGCCTGAGCAGCGTCGTCCGCGCCGCCTCTCCCGCCGCGACTTCGTGCGCCTCTCCGCCACGTCGGCGGCCGCCCTCGCTCTCGGCCAACACTCCCGCAGCGCCTACGCCGCCAAACCGGGGCCGCCCACCCGCTATCCGCTCTTCATCCCGCCCGCGGTCTCCCACATCGGTCTCAACTTGAACCCGGCGCCGGCGGTCGCGGACCTGGGCGGCGGCCGGCTGTCGAACGTCTGGGCCTACAACGGCACCTTCCCCGGCCCGACGATCCTTTCCCAGTCCGGCGACTCCGTCGTCATCGATCTGCAGAACGGGCTGATGGACGAGACGACGATCCACTGGCACGGCATGATGGTGCCCCACCTCGCCGACGGTCACCCGCTGCAGGCGGTCTCGCCCGGCGGCGGCTACAGCTACCAGTTCGACATCCAGCAACGCGCCTGCCTCAACTGGTACCACCCGCACCCCCACATGCTGACCGGCGAGCAGGTCGCCCTGGGCGCCGCCGGCGTCTTCATCGTGCGCGACGCCCAGGAGGCGAGCCTGGAGCTGCCGAGCGGCGCCTACGAGGTGCCGCTCATCATCCGCGACGCGAAGCTCAACTCCAGCGGCAACATCGTCTACGTGGCCCAGGGCGGCGGGTACCTAGGGAGCGTGGGGCTGGTCAACGGCACGCGCGACGCGAAGCTGGACGTGGACACCGCCATCTACCGTTTCCGGGTGCTGAACGGCGCCAACGCGCGCATCTTCGGCCTCGCCCTCGGCAATGGCGCCCCCCTCACCCTGAT
>DASWHY010000366.1:0-8987 GCA_036397955.1 Thermoanaerobaculia bacterium
CAAGGGGCATCGTGATCTGCCGTCGCTGCGCTCTGCCCTCGATGCTCTTTCAGCTCGCGTTGACCGCGCTCAGGAGGCCGCGTAGTGTCTCAATCCGCCGCCGCTGCCGGCTCGAACTTCAACAGAGAGCGGGACAACGCCTTGCAGGGCGCCTGACAACACAATTGTCGTGTATCGGCTTGTCTTCGACAAGCTCAAGCTCTCCTCAGTTCCGCAGCAGGAACGACTCCTCTTCTTCGCCCTCGGCCACTTAGCCAACGAGATCAACGCGCTCAACAAACAGGTGCTTTGGTGCTTCAAGCCCGATGCCGAACCTCCTGTTGTCGCGAGAGCGCAGGTGTCTCTTGGGCTCATGTATCTTCGGCTATTGGCGGGGAAGCTCAAGGAAGGCTACCTCCTGCTCCAGCGCCATTACCTCCCAGGACAGCCCTCGCTGGCCACTGTCTACGACCGATGCCTACTCCCTGATGCCAGGAACGCTCTCACCTTCCTTAAACGCTATTTCGGCAAGGCGAACAACGTTGACACTGTTCGCACGAACTACAGCTTCCACTATTCGCCAGAGGAACTTGAAGCAGGGATAGCGCTCGTTCCTGATGACCTCGAGCTGTTCGTGTCACAGATGCAGGGGAACTCCTTCTATTACGCCTCCGAGGTTCTTGCCAATCAAGCAATGATCCGCGCAGTTGACGCCGGCGCCGAGGCCCAAGATGTCTTCGGTCAGCTCGTCCAGGAGATTCGCGACGTGGCCCGACATTCAATCGGGTTCGCCGGCGGCTTCATGGTGGCCTTCGGCAGTCGACACAAGGACATCTGGGTCGGCCCAGGCGAACCAATCGAGCTCTCGCAGCTCGTAACTCTAAGGAGCTTTCAGGTCCCCTGGTTCGCTTTCGAACCCTCAACTTGAGCGCTGGGGAGGGGTCGCCCCCCCTCGTATCTGGACTCCTTCGTCAAGCTCCCCGCGCGAGGGCGGGGTGGCGATCGTTAAGAGCTGCACCCGTAGCGCACGTCCTCTCCGACCTCCTGGCCCAGCGCGCGCATGAAGCGGCCGAGCCGCTCGCGGTCTACCGGGCAGCGCATTCGGCCGCGCTCTCGAAGCTGACGAGCCGGCGAACGAGGGCGTTGTAGCGGTCGTGGGCGGAGTCGGGGTCGGACTCCGCGAGGCGCTCGTAAAGGCGGAGTTCCGGCGAGGGGATCGCGGGCTCCGGCACGGCGAAGCCGATGCGGCGCAGGCGCGGCGCGCCGATCGAGACGAGGAGCGCGGCCACGGACTCGACTCCGTGCTCCAAGTCCGCGATCCCGTCGCGCACCAAATCGCCTCCAGGAAGGGTCTCGAGGCTCACGCGGCGAGTATAGACGCGGTCCGCTGAAACCACGGCTCGCCCCTCCGCGTACGGCTAGCAGAAACCACGGTTCGGGAGGCGCACATGACTCGCACGACGAACGCGCGAATCGCCGGCTTCACGTTCCTCTTCTACATCGCGGCCGGCCTCGCCAGCATGGCGGTGTTCGGCCGGGCGACCGCCGGGGAGGGGATCGCGGCGAAGCTCGCGAGCCTCGCCTCGCCCAGCACGCGACGGACGTGCGCGTCGTCGTCATGCTCACCCTGCTCACCAGCTTCTGTGCCCTGATCCTGGGCGTGACGCTCTACGCGCTGACGCGCGAGCAGGACCCCGATCTCGCCATGCTGGCCCTCGTCTGTCGGGTCGTCGAGGGCGTGAACGGGGCCACCTCCATCCCGCGGACCCTGGGACTGCTCTCGTTCGCGACGGCCAGCGGAGCCAGCGCAGCGGACCGCGCGGCGGCGGAGACGCTCACCGCGTTCCTGCTGCGGGGGGGAGGCGCGAGCGTCAGCGCGATCTTCTTCGCCGTCGCCAGCACGCTCTTCTCCTGGCTCCTCCTGCGCGGCCGGATGATCCCCGTGCCCATGGCCTGGCTGGGCGTCGTCTCCTCCGTCCTGGTCGTGGTGGCGCTGCCGCTGCAGCTCTTCGGGCTCATCGCCGACAACTGGCTGGTCTGGATGCCGCTGTTGGTGTTCGAAGTGGCGTTCGCGCTCTGGCTGCTCGTCAAGGGCGTCGCCGTGCCGCCGGCCCGGCAGGCGGCGCCGTCAAGATGAATCCGGGCCTTCTGGCCCTCGTCCTCCTGGCGTCGCTCGAGGCGACTCCGGGCCGTGGCCCCACCGACAAGCTGACGCCCTGCCGCGTCTCGGAGGTGGAGGAGGAGGTCCTCTGCGGCCGGTACGAGGTCTACGAGAACCGCGCCGCGGCAACGGGAAGGAAGATCGGGCTCAACGTCGTGGTCCTGCCGGCGAAGACAGCGGACGTGGCGCCCGACCCGCTGGTCTTTCTCGCCGGCGGCGGCGTCGTACCGGCCACCAGCTACGCGCCGTACTTCAGCCGAGCGTTCCCCGACCTGCGGCGGCGCCGCGACATCCTCCTGATCGATCAGCGGGGGAGCGGGGCGTCCAATGCGCTGGAATGCGAGCTGCCCACGGATCCCGCGAACGCGGAGTATCGGGACGAGGCCCGCTTCCTGGAGGCGGTGCGCCGCTGCCGCAAGGAGCTGGAGCGCAAGGCCGACCTGCGCTACTACACGACTCCGGTCGCGATGGACGACCTCGACGAGGTCCGCGGCTGGCTCGGATATCCGCGGCTCAACCTGCTCGGCGTGTCGTATGGAACCAAGGCGGCGATGGTCTACTTGCGCCAGCATCCGGAACGCGTCCGGTCCATGGTCCTGCACGGCGTGGTCCCCCTCGACGTGCCGATGTGGCTCGAGTTTCCCCGGTCCTACCAGCAGGCGCTGGACGAGGTCTTCGCCGCTTGCGCCCGGCAGCGGGGTTGCCACGACGCCTTTCCGAACATCGCCCAGGAATTCAGCGTGCTTCTCAAACGCCTCGCCGAGAAGGCCGTCAAAGTCAAGGTGAGCAAGCCGAAGACCGGCCAGGAGGTGGAGGTCCCAATCGATGCCGAGATTCTGAGCGGCTTCGTCGGCAGCGTGCTGTTTTCAGCCGCGAGAATCCACGACCTGCCCCTCCTGATCCACCTCGCCCATGCCGGCGACTATCAGCCGCTCGCCCGCCGGTTGGCTGCCAGGGGAGAGAGCAGGATTGCGAAGGGCGTCTATCTCTCGATCGTCTGCAACGACGAGATCCCGCAGTTCGACGCCGCCGCCGTGCCGGCCGCGACGGCCGGCACGTTCGTGGGCGCGTTCCGTCTCGGCCGGGAGGTCCTCGCCTGCGGGGAGTGGGCGCGCGGCTGGCTGCCCGAGGGCTACCGGGCGCCGGTCCGGTCCGACGTTCCTGCCTTGGTCCTGACGGGAGCCCTGGACCACGTCACCCCGCCGCGCTACGGCGAGGGGGTGGCGCGGTCCCTCGCCAACGCGCGCCACCTCGTCCTGCCCGGCCGGGGACACAACGATACGGACCCGTGCGTCTCGGAGATCGAGCAGGCTTTCGTCGCCGCCGGCGGCCTGGAGGGTCTGGAGACGAGCTGTCTCGCGAAGACAGAGGACCTGTCGTTCGCGCTGCGCGCCGACGAGCTGGTGAACTGAGGGCTGCGCGGTAGGCGCCGCTCGCCGCTGTTAGCCTTCCGCCGTGCGGAAGCCGCCACTGCGCAAGGGGCTGGGGCAGCACCACCTGGTGTCGGGGGCGCTCTGCCGGCCGCTGGTGGGGTTCCTGGCGCCGGCGGGGGAGCGGGTGGTGGAGATCGGGCCGGGGGGCGGGGTGCTCACGCGCGAGCTGCTCACCGCCGGGGCGCTGCGGGTCGTCGGCTTCGAGCTCGATCCCGCGTGGGCCTTCGCGCTGCGGCGCAGCCTGCCGGACGCGCGGCTCGCGCTCGCGGTCGGCGACGCGCTCGATCTCGACTGGTCGCGCCTGCCCGCGCCGACGCTGGTCGCCGGGAACCTCCCCTACAGCGTCGCCACCGCGATCCTCGAGCGGCTCCTGCCGCACGGCGAGCGCGTCCCGCGCGCCGCCTTCCTGGTGCAGAAGGAGGTGGCGGAGCGGATCGTCGCCGGGCCCGGCGATCCCGGCTACGGCAGCTTCAGCGTGCTCGTCGCCTGCTACGCGCGGGCGAGCGTTCTCGGCCGCGTGCGCCCCGGGAGCTTCCGGCCGCCGCCGAAGGTCGAGAGCGCCTTCGTCGGCCTTGAGCTCCATCCGCCGCCGCTGCCGCCGGCCGAGATGCCCGCCTTCCTCGCCACGGTTCGGCTCGCCTTCGGCCAGCGCCGGAAGACTCTGCGCAACGCCCTCGCCGCCGGCTGGGGGAGAGAGGAGGCCGAGCGCGCCCTCGCCGCCGCCGGCCTACCCCCCGGCGCCCGCGCCGAGGAGTTGGGGCTCGCCGAGCTCCTGGCGCTCCACGCGCAGCGGCGGCGTTGATGCAGTGGGACCTGTTGGCCGCCATGCTCGCCTGCGCCGCCGGCGGCGTCGCGCTCTGGAACCTCTGTTTCCGGCCGCGGCTTCCCTGGCGGTGGGCCGCCGTCCTCGCCGCCCTCGCCCTCGGCCCGCTCCTGCCGGCGCTGCGCCCGGGGATGGTCTACGGCCCCTTCGACACCAACGCCTCGAAGCTCCCCTGGGCGACCTCCATCGCGGACCTCGGTGCCCGCCCCGAGAGCCCGGGCCTCAACGACGTCACCCTCCAGCTCGTCCCCTGGCAGACCGAGGCGCGGCGGCAGCTCCTCGCCGGGCGGGTGCCGCTCTTCAACCTGTACTCCGGCGTCGGGCAGCCCCTCCTCGGCAACGGCCAGTCGGCGCCGTTCAGCGCGGTCTCGCTCCTGGCGCTGCCGTTCGACCCGCGGCGGGCGCAGTCGCTGCGCGCCTTCCTCAAGGTCCTCCTCGCCCTCGCCGGCACCTTCCTGGCCGCGCGCCAGCTCGGCTGCCGCTCCTGGTTCGCGCTGCCGGCGGCGGCCGCCTACGCCTACGGCGGCTCGCTCGCGGTCTGGCAGCTCTTCCCGCACGCCGAGGTCATGGCGCTCTGGCCGTTCGCCTTCCTGGCGAGCGAGCGGCTGCTCGCCGCGCCGCAGGAGGTCCGCGCGCCGGCACTCCTCGTCCTCGCGCTCGCCGGGATGCTCCTCGCCGGCCACCCCGAGACGGCGGTCGCCGCCGGCCTCGCCCTCGCCCTGCGGTGGCTCTACGTTCTCCTCCGGCACCGCGGCGACCCGCTGCGCCGGCGAGCCGTGGCCACGCTCTGCGCGGGCGCCGCGCTCGCCCTCCTCCTTACCGCGTTCTTCACCCTGCCGCTGGCGCAGACGATCCTCGGCTCGGAGAAGCTCGCGCGCGCCGGCGCCGGAGGTCCGGAGGTCGCGCCGGCCGCCGGCCGCGCTGCCTCGCTCGGCGCCCTGCTGAACCACGTCGCGCCGGGGGCCTTCGGCACGCCGCAGCGGGGAGGGGAGCGGGGGCCTTCGACGCTGCACTGGCTGGTCGAAGGGACGGTCGGCCTGCCGGCGCTCCTCGTCGCCGTCGCCGGCCTCCTCGCCGGCACCTGGCGGCGCCCGCCGGGCGGCTACCTCGCGCTCCTCGCCGCCGTCGCCTACGGGCTCCACCTCGACCCCGGCGTCCTGCGGCCGCTCCTCGGCGGCATCCCTCTCCTCGCCGCCTTCGCGCCGCGCTACCTGGCCTATCTCGGCGGCTTCGCCGTCGCGCTCCTCGCCGCGCTGGCGCTCGAGCGCTGGGCGGCATCCCGCGCCGACCGCGCCGCCGGCTCCCGTGCGCTCGCGCCGGCCGCCGGGATCGCCGTCGCCTTGCTCACACTCGCCCAGCTCCGTCTGGCCTTCGCCGGCTACCTCCCGACCGTCCCCGCGGCCGTCGCCTACTCAGAGGTGCCGCTCCTCGCGCGGATGGCGCGCGAGCCCGGACCCTTCCGGCTGATCGGCACGCGCGGCGTCCTGCCGCCCAACGCCTCGACGGTCTACCGCCTGCGCGACGTCCGCTCGCACGACCCGACGGAGTCGGCGCGCCTCGTCGCCTGGCAGCGCGCGCGGCTCGACCTCGACACCCGTCGCTACCACAAGCACTACCCCGGCCCGCGCCCGGAGCACCTCCCCGCGCTGCGCCGCCTGGGGGTCCGCTTCCTCCTCGCCGGCCCGCGCCTCCGCCCCGGCCCGCCCTGGGTCGACCGTGGCCGCTTCGGCGCGACCCACCTCTGGGAGCTGCCGGGGGAGGTGCGCTGGGCGTCCTTCCAGGCGCCGCCGCGCCGCGCGCGGGTGCTCGGGGCGGAGGTGGACGGCGGCCGGATCGACGTGCGGGTCGCGGTCCGCGAGCCGGCCTGGCTGGTGGTCGCGCAGGCGGCGGTGCCCGGCTGGCGTGCGGAAGCCGACGGCCGGCCGCTCCCGACCGGCGTCGCCGACGGCGCCCTCCTCGCCGTGCGGGTCCCCGCCGGCGCCCGCCGCGTCCGCCTCCGCTACGCGCCGGCCGCCTGGCGGCTCGGCGCCGCGCTCTCGCTCGTGGGCCTGGTCACCGCGGCCTGGTGGCTCCGCCGAAGGCGCGACTCAAGACCCCTGCAAACCCGTCAGGGCGCCTGGTAGAGCAGCAGCGGTGGTGTCATCCACCACTGTGTCCAGCTCGGGAAGTTCGTCACGACTCCGGGAGTCGCGTTGCCGACGATGAAGGCGTGGACCTGGGCCGGCGTGGCCGTCGGATGGGTCTGCAGGTAACGGGCGACCGTGCCGGCGACCATCGGCGCGGCGGCTGAGGTCATCGAAAAGGTCGTGGTCCCGCCGCCCGGGTTGGTGAAGTTGGCGGTCGTCAGCTCGGCGCCGGGTGCGTAGACGTCGATCTCGTTGCCGAATGCCGTGCCGTAGACCCGCCGGTCGTCCGCTGCGACGGCGCCCGCCACCAGCAGCTCTCCGACCCCCGCCGCTGGATCGGAGTCCACCCAGCCTTCGTTGTTGCCGGCGCTGTTGACCACGCTGACCCCGGCCGCGATGGCGGCGCGCACGGCGTCGCGCAGCGCGGCGCTGGCGGCCAGGCACTGCTCGTAGGCGGCGGTTGTCTGGCCTGGCGAGCAGTAGGCGTTGTAGCTCAGGTTGGCGACGGCGGGCTTGACGTGGTTGTAGGTCAACCAGTCGAAGGCCGCGATCGTCGACGACTTGGGCGCGCCGCCGTTGTCGCAGGTCGCGATCCGCAGCGAATAGAACTGGACCTGTTTGGCCACTCCGTGCGTCGTGCCGCCGAGGATGCCGGCCACCTTGCTGCCATGGCCCCAGCAGTCGTCGACCGTCGGGTCACCAGGGACGAAGCTCAGCGACAGCGCCAGGCGGCCGGTGAACTCGGAGTGCGAGAGCGAGATGCCGCTGTCGATGACGTAGGCGTTCACGCCGAGCCCGGTCGTCGTGTACGAGTAGCTGGCGTCGAGGGGCCGATACCGCTGATCGAGCCGGTCGAGGCCCCAGTTCGCGGGGTTGAGCTGCGTGGCGGAGGGGAGCAGCTCGCTGTCCTCCTCGATCCACCGCACGAGCGGATTGCGGGCAAGGGCCGCCGCCTCGCGGTCGGACATACGAACGGCGAAGCCCTTGAGGGCGTGGCGGTAGGCAAACAGTGGGACGGCCCCGTGCGCGTGCGAGAGCTTCTCCACCAGCGCCGGGACCTGAGCGTGCCTCACGGAGTCGGCAAAGACCACGATGTACTGGTCCGGGATCGGGCGCTCGGCGCGATGGATCGGCGCCGCGTGGGCGGGCGCCGCGCTGCCGAGGGCGAGGACGGTGGTGGCGAAGGCGGCGAGGAGACGGGAAACACGAAGTCGGGGCATGGGACGGGTTCCTCCAGAGGGGGTGAGTACTTCCGGCGAAGGTTCCCGAAGTTTATCAAGGAGCCCGGGCCTGCCCGACCAGGGCCGGCGGCGCCGGCAAGCGGCGGCGCCCGCTGTGCTAGACTTCATCGTTAGTTAGGCCCCAATCCTTCACCTGGAACCTGAACCGGACTTGAGCGCCGAGACCCACGTGCCTCTGGTCGTCAGCAGGAAGCGCGGAACCGCGCCGCCGGCCCTCTCGCCGGAGAAGAGCCGCGAGCTGCTGGGGATCCTCCTCGTCGCCGTGGCGCTTTTCCTCGGGCTCGCCCTCGGCACTTACCACCCCGAGGACCCGAGCTTCTTCCACCGCACCATCTCGGACGCCTCGCGCACCCGTAACGCGGCCGGGCCGGTGGGGGCGGAGATCGCCGCTCTCGCCTTCCAGTTCCTCGGCGCCTCCTGCCTCGCCGTGCCGCTCTTCCTGCTCGTCGGCGGCTGGCGCCGCCTCCGCCGCCGCAACGGCGAGAAGGTCGTGGGGCGCGGCATCGGCGCGCTGCTCCTCCTCGCCGCCCTGCCGGCCCTGCTCCAGGTGCTCGTCGTGGAGATCCCCTGGCGGCAGGGGACGGTCGCCGCCGGCGGCGCCTTCGGGGTCGTGCTCTCGGAGCTCCTGCTCGCCCGGCTCAACCTGCCCGGCACGCTCCTCGTCCTTCTCGTGGCGCTCCTGGCCGGCGCCCTCCTCGCCGTGCAGTCCACGCTCGACGACATGCTGCGCGCCTGGCGCGCCCGCCTCGCCCACGGCTGGCAGGAGTGGCAGCTCGCCCGCGCCCGGCGCAAGGAGCGGAAGGAGAAGGAGAAGTCGCGCCGCCGCGTCGTCGCCAAGCACCTGCAGCGCGCCGCGGAGGAGAAGCAGCGCAAGGAGGAGCCGGCGCCGACGCCGGTCATCGCGCGCGGCCTGTCGCCGGCGCCCGTCGGCGGCCGGATCGACCTGCCGCTGCGCCGCGCCCACGCCGCCGCGCCCGAGGAGCTCGACGAGCTGGACCTCGTCCCCGAGCGACCGCGCGCCGCGGCTGGTCCGCGCGGCGCCGCTGCCGAGCGCGGCGTCCTGGCGCGCGCGACGCGCGGGCCGCGGCAGGAGGCGCTCTTCAGCGCCCCGCCCGCCGGCCCCGGTGCCCTGCCGCCGATCAATCTCCTCTCGCTCGAAGAGCCGCGCAGCGGCGTGGACGAGAGCGAGCTGGTGCGGCTGGGCGAGGTCATCCGCTCGCGCTG
>DASWHY010000367.1:0-9756 GCA_036397955.1 Thermoanaerobaculia bacterium
CAAGGGGCATCGTGATCTGCCGTCGCTGCGCTCTGCCCTCGATGCTCTTTCAGCTCGCGTTGACCGCGCTCAGGAGGCCGCGTAGTGTCTCAATCCGCCGCCGCTGCCGGCTCGAACTTCAACAGAGAGCGGGACAACGCCGGAGGAGCAGCGGCGGAAGCTCGACCTGCTGCTCAGCCTCCGCATTCGCGAGGCTACCCGCCCAGGCACCGATCTGGAGATCATCATGAACGAGATCGCGTGGCGGGCCCGGGAGCGCGGACTGACGCAAGCGAAGCTGGACGAGCTGCTCGAGGATGGGTAGCGGCCGCTACGTCTTCGACACCAATGTAATCGTCAGCGCTCTGCTCTTTCCTGATTCCAAGCCTGGTACAGCGTCCCCTGGTATCATCGCCGGCTCGATGATCGCCGTCTCCGACCTCGCCAAGTCCTATGGACAGCAGACCCTCTTCCGCGGGGTCTCGCTGCAGCTCACACCTGGGAATTGCTACGGGTTGGTGGGCGCCAACGGCTCCGGCAAGTCCACTCTCCTCCGCGTCCTCTCGGGCGAGGAGGCGCCGTCCGAGGGGACGGTGTCGATCCCCAAGCGGCTCAAGCTCGGGGTCTTGAAGCAGGACCACTTCCGCTACGAGGAGATGCCGATCCTCGAGGTGGCGATGATGGGGAACCACATCGTCTGGGAGGCGATGGTCGAGAAGGAGCGGCTGCTCGCCGACCCCGGGCACTTCGACGCCGAGCGCTACGCCGAGGTCGAGGACTTGATCCTCCGCCACGACGGCTACACGCTAGAGGCGCGCGCGGCGGAGGTACTCGAGGGGCTCGGCATCCCGACCGCGGTGCACCGCGACGCGCTCTCGACCCTCTCGGGCGGCTTCAAGCTGCGCGTGCTGCTCGCCCAGGTGCTCGCGGCCGACCCGGACGCCCTGCTCCTCGACGAGCCCACCAACCACCTCGACATCCTCTCGATCCGCTGGCTGGAGAAGTTCCTCGGCGAGTTCAAGGGGATGGCGGTCGTCGTCTCGCACGACCACCGCTTCCTGGACAACGTCTGCACCCACATCGTGGACGTCGACTACGAGACCGCCACGCTCTACCACGGCAACTACGCCGCCTTCACCGCCGCCAAGGTCGCCGAGCGCGACCGCAAGGAGGCGGAGATCGAGAAGCGCGAGAAGGAGATCGCCGCCCACCAGGCGTTCGTCGACCGCTTCCGCGCCAAGGCCACCAAGGCGCGGCAGGCGCAGAGCAAGCTCAAGCTCATCGATCGGATCAATATCGAGCGGCTGCCGCAGAGCTCGCGCCGCTACCCCACCTTCAGGTTCCGGCAGGTGCGCCCGAGCGGCCGCCAGGCGCTGGCGCTCGAAGGGATCGACAAGGCCTACGGCGACAACCGGGTCCTCTCCGGCGTCTCGCTCACCGTCGAGCGCGGCGACCGCCTGGCGATCATCGGCCCGAACGGCATCGGCAAGTCGACGCTGCTCAAGATCGCCGTCGGCGAGACGCCGGCCGACGGCGGCCGCGTCGAGTGGGGGTACGAGACCTACCCCGGCTACTTCGCCCAGGACCATCGCGAGATGCTGGGGGAGAAGAAGCAGTCGGTCGAGGCCTGGCTCTGGGAGTCGGCGCCGGGCGAGCCGATCGGCTTCATCCGCGGCAACCTCGGGCTCGTCCTCTTCTCCGGCGACGAGGCCAAGAAGAGCGTCGGCAACCTCTCCGGCGGCGAGGCGGCGCGGCTCATCTTCAGCCGCCTCTCGATCACCCGCCCCAACGTCCTGGTGCTCGACGAGCCGACCAACCACCTCGACCTCGAAGCCATCGAGGCGCTGGTCGAGGGGCTGCACGCCTACGACGGCACCCTCATCTTCGTCTCCCACGACCGCTGGCTCGTCTCGCAGCTCGCCAACCGCATCCTCGAGATCACCCCCGCCGGCATCCAGGACTTCCGCGGCACCTACGAGGAGTACCTCGACCGCCTCGGCGACGATCACCTCGACGCCGACGCCGTGCTGCAGAAGGCGCGGCGGGCGCAGCGCAAGGCGCGGGCGGCGGCCAGGGGCAACGGCGGCGGCGACGGGCTCGACGACCGCGCCCGCCTGCAGAAGCAGCGCGAGCTCGCCCGCCGGCGCGACGAGCTGACCGCCTCGGTCGAGAAGGCCGAGGCGCGCATCCATGAGATCAACGAGCTCTTCTGCGACCCGACCTTCTTCGACCGCAGCTCGCGCGAGCACGTGCGCGGCCTCGAGAAGGAGCAGAAGCGCCTCTCCACCGAGGTCGACTCCCTGATGGGCGAATGGGAGACGCTCGAGGAGGAGCTGGCGGAGCTCGCGCCGTCGTCGTAAGCTCTGCGCCTCTCCCCAAGGAGGTTTCGATGACCGACCCGCGGTCCCGCCCGCCGTCCGTCCGCCCCGTCGCGCTGCTGCTCTGCGCTCTCCTGGCGCTGCTGCCGGCCGCGGCGCAAGCTGCCGCCGCCAAGTCCTCCGTGCCGCTCGGCGCCGACTCCCCCGAGGCACTGGTCAAGCGCCTCAAGACGGCCGCCGAGAAGGAGGACTTCGCCGAGATCGCCGCCTGCATGGCGCCGTCCGACCGCGCCATGATGACCATGATGATGGTGCTCGCCGCCAGCATGATGACCGCCTTCTCGCAGATGGGGACCGAGATGGCGACCGGCATGGCCGAGGCCTTCCAGGACGAGGAGACCATGACGGCCGAGGAGAAGGCGAAGGCCGCCGCCGAGAAGAAGAAGATGGAGGAGCAGAGCACGGCGGTGGTCAAGAAGCTCGAGGCGGTGCTCACCAAGCACGGCGTCACCGAGCTGATGGAGAACACGCCCGAACCGGAGCCGGGGAGCGACCCGGCCAAGAACGCCGAGAAGCTGCTGGCGAACGTCGATCAGGTGGCGCTGATCACCGACCTGATGGCGATCATGAAGGACACCTTCAAGGACGCCGAGAAGGGCGAGGGCGACGGCTCGCCGATGGGCAAGATCCCCAAGGGCGACCTCAAGGACCTCAAGGTGACCGGCGACACCGCGACCGGCAAGATCGACGGCGAGGACGCCCACTTCGTCAAGGTCGACGGCCGCTGGTACCTGAAGATGATGGACGAGGAGAAGAAGACGGAGTAACGCCCGTGCCCGCCCTCCGCCGCCACCTCGCCGCGGCGCTCCTGCCGTGCCTCCTCGCCGCGGCCTGCTCGATGAACCCGGCGACGGGCAAGCGCCAGCTCTCCTTCTTCGGCGAGGAGGCGGAGCTGGCGATGGGGGCCGAGGCCGACGAGGAGATCGTCTCGACCGTCGGCCTCTACGACGACCCCGACGTCGCCGCCTACGTCGAGGAGGTCGGCAAGCGCCTGGCCGCCGCCTCCGAGCGGCCCTACCTGCCGTGGAAGTTCAAGGTGCTCGACGACCCGGCGGTCAACGCTTTCGCCCTGCCCGGCGGCTACGTCTACGTGACGCGCGGCATCCTCACCCACCTTTCCTCGGAGGCCGAGCTGGGCGGCGTCCTCGGGCACGAGATCGGCCACGTCACCGCGCGCCACGGCGTCAACCAGATGAGCAAGCAGATCCTCGTCCAGGCCGGCCTGGTGGTGGCGGTCATCGCCGACCCCGATCTCGAGGACTGGGGGCTCGTCGCCTCAGCCGGCATGGGGCTCCTCTTCCTCAAATACGGCCGCGACGACGAGCGGCAGGCCGACGACCTGGGGCTGCGCTACATGACCCGCGCCGGCCTCGACGGGAGGCTCCTGCCCGAGGTCTTCAGCGTGCTGCAAGGCGTGCAGACGGTCGAAGGGGCCGGGCGGCTGCCGAGCTGGCTCGCCAGCCATCCCGATCCGGGGGCGCGCCGGCAGCGCATCGAAGAGCAGCTCGCCGCCGCCGGCGCTCCCGCCGACGGCAGCGTCGTCGGCCGCGACGCCTACCTCGCGCGGCTCGACGGCATGGTCTTCGGCGAGGACCCGCGCGACGGCTACTTCGACGGCCGCGAGTTCCTCCACCCCGGGCTCGCCTTCCGCCTCCGCTTCCCGGCCGGCTGGAAGACCGCGAATCAGGCGCGCGCGGTCTCCGCCGTCTCGCCCGCGGAGGACGCGGCGATCCAGGTCTCGCTGGCGGCCGAGGGCACGGCGGCCGCGGCGGCCGAGCGTTTCTTCGCCGCGGCCGGGATCGAGCGCGGATCCTCCTGGGACGCCCCGGTGCACGGCCTGCCGGCGGCCTGGACGACCTTCGAGGTGCCCGGGGACGCCACGACCGCGGACGACGACCTCGCCGGCCGGGTGGCGTTCGTCACGCACCGCGGCCAGCTCTTCGAGCTCCTCGGCTTGGCGAAGACCCAAGGCGACGCCGACTTCGAGGAGATGGAAGGGGCCCTCGCGACCTTCGAGCCGCTCGACGACGCCGCGGCGCTCGCCGTCCGGCCCAAGCGCCTCGAGCTGGTGAAGCTCAGCGCGCCGATGACCCTCGCCCGCTTCCAGGAGCTCCACCCCTCGACCGTGCCACTGCCGGTCCTCGCCCTCATCAACCACGCCAAGCCCGAGGAGACGCTGGAGGCCGGGCGGCTGGTCAAGCGGGTGGTGGGCGGCGCGCAGTGATCGGCCTCCCGGAGATCGAGGCGGCGCGCGCGGAGCTGCGGGGGAGCGTCGTCGAGACCCCCTGCCTCCCCTGCCGCGCCCTCGCCGACGACCTCGGCCTCGACGTCTGGCTCAAGTACGAGAACCTCCAGCTCACCGGCTCCTTCAAGGTGCGCGGGGCGCTGCACAAGCTGCGCTCCCTCCCCGAGGACGTCCTCGCCCGCGGCATCGTCGCCGCCTCGGCCGGCAACCACGCGCAGGGTGTGGCCTACGCCGCCCGCGAGACCGGCGCGCCGGCCACCGTCGTCATGCCGCTCACCGCGCCGCTGGTCAAGATCGCCAACACCGAGCGGCTGGGGGCGCGCGCCGTCCTCCACGGCGAGACCTTCGACGACGCCTACGCCGAGGCCTGCCGCCTGGCGGCGTCGGAGGGGCTCACTTTCATCCATCCCTTCGAGGACGAACGGGTGATCGCCGGCCAGGGGACGATCGGGCTCGAGCTCGTCGAGCAGGTGCCGGAGCTGGGGGCCGTCGTGGTGCCGGTCGGCGGCGGCGGCCTCATCTCCGGCATCGCCACCGCGGTCAAGGCGCTGCGGCCGGAGGTCAAGGTCTACGGCGTCGTCACCGAGGCGGCGCCCGCCTCGGCCGAGAGCTTCCGCACCGGCAGCGTCGTCGAGCGCCCGAGCCAACGGTCGGTCGCCGACGGCATCGCCGTCAAGAAGCCGGGCGAGCTCACCTTCGCGCACATCCGGCGATCGGTGGACGACCTGGTGACGGTCTCCGAGGAGCAGATCCGCAAGGCCCTCTTCCGCCTCCTCGAAGGGTGCAAGACCCTGGCGGAAGGAGCGGCGGCGGTGGGCGTGGCGGCGCTCGCTTCAGGGCGGCTGCCGGAGCTGGCGGGGCGGCGGGTGGCGGTCGTCCTCTCGGGCGGCAACATCGACGTCCAGCTCCTCTCGCGCATCATCGACCTGTCGCTGGTGCAGAGCCACCGCCTGGTGCGCTTCCGCACCGGCGTCCCCGACCGCCCCGGTTCCCTCGCCGAGCTGCTCAAGGTGATCGCCGCCGGCGGCGGCAACGTGGTGCGCGTCCAGCACGACCGGGTGTTCAAGCACACCGGTTTCTGGGAGGCGGAGGTCGAGATCACCCTAGAGACCCGCGGCCCGGAGCACGTCACCGACCTCCACCGCACCCTCCGCGAACGCGGCTTCCACGCCGAGGTCCTGCTCTAAGCGGCGAGAGGCGCTCAGCGGCGAGGCACTGCTGCGTCCGCCCCAGCCGCTCGTTGGGCAGCCGCTTCAGCCAACCGCCGCAAGAACGGGTCGGAGTATCGGTATGTACGGAGCCACGCGACCAGCTCGTCATACCCCATGTCGGCGATCTCTTGGCTGAGGCGGTCGCGGGTCTCTCGCATACTCCTCACGCAATCGAATCCTTTCGACGCCGGTTTAGCCATCGCCCAGGACCTCCCTCAGGCGCATTCTACCCAGCCGGCGCGGATGCCCTGGCGCATGGGGTTCGATCTGGGGCAGGCGTACGAGGTAGAGGTGCGGGCAGGGGAGGCCCATGGTCCGAGCGGTCTGAGCCTCCGGTAAGGGGGAGATGTCGCCGCGGGGCCTGGAGATGTTCCCCCGTCCACCGGGAATCTATTCCCAGGCGCACGAGATACATCTCCAGGTCCTCGAGATAGATCTCGAGCGGTTCGAGATAGATCTCCCGGCCTTGGAGATACATCTCCGGGCTCTGGAGATACATCTCCGGGGCTTGGAGATAGATCTCCGATGGCTGGAGATCTATCTCGAGCGGTCGGAGATAGATCTCCAGGTGCCTGGGGGGCATCTCCGGGCATCGTGGGAACGTCTCGGAGCCCCAGCGGGGATGCCAGAACGGCGCGGGGACAATCCCGGGCTCCCGCGGGAGGATCCCGAGGTCCGCTGGCGGTTCCGGCGACACGACACGTCACCGTGCCGCGGCGGCCCCTTTTTGTTCCTGGCTACAATCCGCGGCCGTGAAGCCCTGCGTCTTCTGCGAGGTGGTGCGCGGCGAGCGGGAGGCGGCGGTGGTGTACGAGGACGCGGAGACGGTGGCGTTCCTCGACCACAGGCCGCTGCTCCACGGCCACTGCCTGCTGGTGCCGCGGCGGCACGTCGAGACGCTGGCGGAGCTGCCGGCGGAGCTCGCCGGGCCGTTCTTCGCCAACGTGCAGCGGCTGGCGGGGGCGGTGGAGAGGGGGCTGGACGCCGCCGGCGCCTTCGTCGCGATCAACGTCAAGATCAGCCAGAGCGTCCCCCACCTGCACGTCCACGTCGTGCCGCGCTGGAAGGGGGACGGCCTGTTCTCCCACAAGCTCCTCTGGAAGCGCGCTCCCTACGCCAGCGCTGCCCAGAAGGCCGAAGTGCAGGAAAAGATCCGCCGGGCGCTCGGGGAGTAACATCCCTCCCGTCATGGCGGCGGACTTCGCGGCGCTGCGGCGGGAGATGGTGGAGCGCCAGCTCGCCGCGCGTGGGATCTCCGACCCGCGGGTGCTGGCGGCGATGGCGGAGGTGCCGCGGGAGGCCTTCGTCCCCGAGCGGCTGGCCGAGTTCGCCTACGAGGATACCCCCCTCCCGATCGAAGAAGAGCAGACGATCTCCCAGCCGTACATCGTCGCGGCCATGGCCGAGGCGCTCGAGCTGCGGCCCGAGGACAAGGTGCTCGAGGTCGGCGCCGGCTCCGGCTACGCCGCCGCCGTCCTCTCCCGCCTGGCGCGCGCGGTCTACGCCATCGAGCGCCACGCCGCCCTCGCCCGCCTAGCCGCCGAGCGCTGCGCCCGCCTCGGCTACACCAACGTCCACATCCTCCACGGCGACGGCACGCTCGGCTGGCCCGAGCACGCCCCCTACGACGCCATCGCCGTCGCCGCCGGCGGGCCCGAGGTGCCGCCGGCCCTCCTCGAGCAGCTCGCCCCCGGCGGGCGGCTCGTCATCCCGGTGGGCACCGACCCGAGCCTCCAGACCCTGGTGCGCGTCCGCCGAAGCGACGGGGACTTCGAGCGCGAGGACCTGGGGGCCGTGCGCTTCGTGCCGCTGGTGGGGGCGCAGGGCTGGGCGGAGGGCGAAGCCGGCCAGCCGCCGGCGCCCGCCCGCCGTGCCGCGCCCGCCGCCCCCGCTCCCCGCGAGCGCCCGCGCCGCCCGGCGCCGGCGCGCGAGGTGGCGCCGCTCGTCGCCCGGGTCGCCGAGCCGTTCGCGGAGATCGATTCCGCCGACCTCGGCCCGCTCCTCGAGCGGGTCGGCGGCGCCAAGGTCGTCCTCCTCGGCGAGGCCACCCACGGCACCTCCGAGTTCTACCGCATGCGGGCGCGCATCACCCGGGAGCTGGTGGCGCGGCAGGGGTTCACCGTCGTCGCCGTCGAGGCCGACTGGCCGGACGCGGCGCAGATCGATCGCTGGGTGCGCGGCGGCGCGCCGCTCGCCGACGAGCCGGCGTTCACCCGCTTCCCGACCTGGATGTGGCGCAACGAGGAGGTGGTGGAGCTGGCGCGCTGGCTGCGGGCCTGGAACGGGGGGATCGAGGACCCCGCGCGCCGGGTGAGCTTCCACGGCCTCGATCTCTACAGTCTCTACGCCTCGATCGGCGCCGTGGTGCGCTACCTCGAGGCGGTGGACCCCGAGGCGGCGCGCGTCGCCCGCCTGCGCTACGGCTGCCTCACCCCCTGGGAGAACGATCCGGCGCTCTACGGCCGCGCCGCCCTGATGCGCACCCACCAGACCTGCGAGAGCGAGGTGGTGGCCAATCTCGTCGACCTGCTGAAGCGCCGCCTCGACTACCAGGCGCGCGACCCCGAGAGCTTCCTCGACGCGGCGCAGAACGCGCGCATCGCCGCCACCGCCGAGCGCTACTACCGGGTCATGTACTACGGCTCGCGCGACTCCTGGAACCTGCGCGACCAGCACATGTTCGAGACGCTCCAGACGGTGCTCGCCTTCCGCGGTCCGGAGGCGAAGGCCGTCGTCTGGGAGCACAACTCGCACATCGGCGACGCCACGGCCACCGAGATGGGGGCACGCGGCGAGCTCAACGTCGGCCAGCTGGCGCGCGAGCGCTGGCGGGACGGCGCCTACCTCGTCGGCTTCGGCACCGACCACGGCACGGTGGCCGCCGCCTCGGACTGGGACGGGCCGATGGAGATCAAGTCGGTGCGGCCGGCGCGTCCCGACAGCTACGAGGGGCTCTGCCACGAGAGCGGGGTGCCGAGCTTCCTCTTGGCGCTGCGGCAGCCCGCCGACGAGGAGGTGCGGGCGGAGCTCGAACCGGCGCGGTTGGAGCGGGCGATCGGGGTGATCTACCGTCCCGAGACCGAGCTCCAGAGCCACTACTTCCAGGCCGTCCTCCCCTGGCAGTTCGACGAGTACGTCTGGTTCGACGAGACCCGCGCCGTGACCCCGCTCCCCGGCCCGGAGGAGCGCGGCGAGCCGGAGACCTACCCGTTCGGGCTCTGAACCAACTCTAGGTCTTCGTAGATCCCCTCCAGCGCCGCGCGCATGCGCCGCTCGTGCGCCTCGTCGGCGGGCGTGCCGTTGAAGACCAGCGCGACGACGAGGCCGTGCTCGGGGTCGAGGAAGGCGGTGGACGAGCGGCGGCCGCTGTGGCCGAAGGTGCGCGGGGAGGCGTGGCGGCCGTTGCCGTAGGGGACGGTCTCCTCGCCGTAGTGCTTCGAGTCCACGATCACGCCCAGCCCCCAGTCCAGCTTGTGGCGGAACGTCAGGTCCACCATCCCCACCCGGTGGCGCGCGGCGATCGCCTCGACCGTTTGCGGCGAGAGTACCTGTCGCCCGCCGAGCCTCCCGCGCCCGAGGAACATCTCGTAGAGCCGCGCCAGCTCGCGCACCGGCCCCCGGCCGTTCCCGCCGGGGTTCGGCCGCACGCACCGCGCCTCGATCTCGCTGCCGTCCGGCCGCGGCGGCGCGGCCTCGGTGTCCCACATCGTCCCCAGCCGCCCTTCCTCCCGCGCCTCGCACCAGCGCTCCGGCGGCATGCCGATCCAGCAGTCCGCCATCCCGAGCGGCTCGAACACCTCCTCCCGCACCGCCCGCTCGAACGGCAGCCCGGTCAGCCGCGCCAGCACCTCGCCGAGCACGAACCAGGACGACGCCGGGTGGTAGCCGGCCTTCCGCCCCGGCTCCCAGCGCGGCTCGGGCTTGGCCGCGGCGATGCGCGCCA
>DASWHY010000368.1:0-4729 GCA_036397955.1 Thermoanaerobaculia bacterium
GCTCGGGGCGTGGGGCGAGAGGTCGATGTACGGCAAGAAGTACATGGGCGTCGTCCGCTCGCACTGGATCCTCGACGAGCAGGGCCGCTTCGCCGACGTCCGGATCAAGGTCAGCCCGCAAGAGAGCGTCGAGGCGGCGACGCGGTTCCTGAGCTCGTAGACGTCACTTCTCGGACTCCCAAGAGGGCGTTGCGTCTTCAGCTTGTCATTTCTCGGCGAGTGTCTCAGAATCGCGGCGAGGTCACCGCCTTGTGCTCGTCGAACGCTGCGACGGCCAGACCGTGCTAGGGTAGGGTCATGGATCCGCCTCGCCAAGATCCCCTCACCCTTCAGGGGAGCGCCTCGTCTTCGAGCAGGTCTCCCGCCACGGGCCGGAGCTCGGACGATCTGCCGCCGATCTGGGAGCACCTGGCACGGCCCGAGACCCAGGAAGAGTACTTCGACGGAGAGCTCAGGCTGAAGATGCCGGCCAAGCCGCCGCACGCGCGCCAACACTTCCAGCTCGCCCGGGTGCTGGCCGCTCACGTGGCCGAGGGCTACCTGGGGGCGGTGGAGATGCTCACCCGCACCAGCCGCGGCAGCGACTTCGCGCCCGACGCCAGCGTCTATCCGGCGGCTCCCGATCCGGTGAGCGGGCAGCGCCAGCTCGAGGAGCTGGCCTTCGAGGTGTGCAGCGAGCAGAGCCTGGAAGTGCCGACGTTCAAGGCTCGGGAGCTGGTGGGCCGCGGGGTGCGTCGGGTCTTCTGCGTCGTGGTCGGAGGTCTCGGGCAGGGCCGTCGCAAGAAGCTCGCGCAGAGCTACCTGCTGGAATGGTCGCGCGCTACGGACGGCTGGTCGCGGGTGCCGGACGACGCGGTGATCAAGGATCGCTGTCTCGCGCCGCCGTTGCCGGTGCGCGGCCTTCTCGACGCCGCGGCGGGCGACGACGCGGTAGCGCAGGCGCTCGTCGCCAGGAAGAACCCCGTCGTCGAGGGGGTGCGAGCCGAGGGCCGGGCCGAGGGGCTTGCCGAGGGCGAGGCGGCGCGGCAGGCCGCAGAACAGGCGCGGCAGGCCGCGGAACGCCGGGCCGCGCAACTGATCGTCTCCGTGCTCCAGATGCGCGGCCTCACCCTCGACGCCCGAGCGCGCTCGCGGATCCTCGACTGCGACGATCCCCGGCAGCTCGAGCGCTGGAGCGAGCAGGCCTTCACCGTCGGCACGGTCGAGGATCTTTGGGGCTCTCGGTAGAGCCATGGATCCACTCCTCCGACAATGAGCGACAGGGTGGCGCTATGATGGACGTCGGGCGACGCCCGCGAGAGCGCTGACCCATGAGACGCGGAACGCTCAAGAACGACCCCCGCTACCGCCGGATCTCCGTGCGCGGACCGGTGACGCTCTTCGTGATCGTCCTGGCCCTCAGCGTCACCCTGACCGTGCTGTGGCACGTGGCGCTCGTCAACGACTACCAGAAGCTCAAGCAGCTCGCCCAGGGGACGACTTTCCACTGGACGTTCATGGCCGTGGGCAGCGTGCTCTTCCTCGGCATCATCGTGCTCTCGAGCATCCTCGGGGCGCAGCTCATCGGCCACGTACGCTGGCGCCAGCGGCAGTCGAACTTCATCGCCTCGGTGTCGCACGAGCTCAACTCGCCGCTGTCGGCGATCAAGCTCTTCGCCCAGACCCTGCGCAAGCCCGACATGAAGGCGGACGACCGGCTCAACTTCGTCGAGAAGATCCTGCGCGACGTCGAGCGCCTGCAGCGTCTCATCGGCAACATCCTGCGTGCCGCCGAGGTCGACCACCGGGGCGAGGCCCTGCCCGTGGCGCCGCGGCGCACCGACCTCGGTGCCTACCTCGAGGACTACGTCGACGACCTCGCCGCTCTCGTGGCCGAGCACGACCTCGACGTGGAGCTCGCGGCCGAGCCGGATTGCTGGGCGATGCTCGACCCGCTGATGTTCCGCCAGGTGCTCGACAACCTCGTGGACAACAGCGTGCGCTACCGCGGCGACGATCCGCCGCGGCTGGCGATCCGGGTGGCCCGCAGCGACGGCTACGTCGAGATCGCGGTGGCGGACCAGGGCATCGGGGTGCCCGCCAAGGAGCTCGCGAGCCTCTTCGACCGCTTCTACCAGGTGGCCGGCCACCGCGGCCAGGGCGGCCGCAAGGGCACCGGCATCGGGCTCTTCGTGGTGCGCTCGATCGTCCACGCCCACGACGGGCAGGTGGAGGCGTGGAGCGCCGGGCCGGGCCACGGCACCGAGATCCACGTCCGCCTTCCGCGCATCGCGGTCCCGGCCGCCGCCGTCGAGCCGGCCGTCGCCGATCAGGGAGCCGCGGCTTGAGCCACATCCTGCTGGTGGAAGACGAGGCCCACCTCGCCGAAGGTCTGGCCTACAACTTGCGCAATGCCGGCTACGACGTGGACGTGACCGACTCAGGCGAGGACGCGCTCGAGCGCCTGACGCGCCACAAATACGACCTCATGCTGCTCGACGTGATGCTGCCCGGGATCAACGGGCTGGAGGTGGCGCAGCGGCTGCGCAAGGTGGGCCAGATCCTGCCGATCGTGATGGTCAGCGCCCGCGGACGCACCGCCGACGCCATCGCCGGCATCGAGGCCGGCGCCGACGACTACGTGACCAAGCCCTTCGACCTCGACGAGGTGCTGGCGCGGGTCCGCGGCGCCCTGCGGCGTCAGGTGTGGGGCCGCACCGCCAACCACCACGCCCCGGCGCCGGAGAGCCTGGCCTACGGCGCCTGGACGATCGACTTCCAGCGCTTCCTCGCCGCCGGCCCCGCGGGCGAGGAGGTGCGCCTCTCGCCCAAGGAAGTCGGCATCCTGAAGCTCTTCGCGTCGCGTCCGGGCGAGGTGATCTCGCGCGAGACCTTCCTCGAGGAGGTCTGGGACCTGCCGGGCTCGCTCGAGACCCGCACCGTCGACAACTTCATCCGCAAGCTGCGCCATGCCTTCGAGCCCCAGCCGTCGAAGCCGCGCCACATCACGTCGGTGCGCGGCGCCGGCTACCGTTTCGTGCCTTGAAGGGCCGGACTTTTACCTTCCGCGACCGAGACGTTACACAGCCGTGCTGTTCCCCCCGCCGCCGGGGTGATCTGCTTCGAGCATGATCGAAGTCGAATACGACGCCGAAAGGGTCGCCTGGACGTCGTCGCTGCCGTTCATCCTGACCCACGTGGCGGCGGTAGCCGGCGTGATCCTGGTGGGCTGGAGCCCGTGGCTGATCGCCCTGGCCGCGCTTTCCTACGCCGTGCGCATGTGGGCGATCACCGCCGGCTTCCACCGCTACTTCTCGCACCGCACCTTCAAGACCGGACGCGTCTTCCAGTTCGTGCTCGCCTTCCTCGGCACGTTGAGCGTCCAGAAGGGCGTGCTGTGGTGGGCGGCCCACCACCGCGACCACCACCGCCACTCCGACCAGGAGCCCGACATCCACTCGCCGACCCTCAAAGGGTTCGTCTGGGCGCACCTGGGCTGGATCCTGAGCGGCAAGCACAAAGAGACGAAGTACGACAAGATCCGCGACTTCGCGAGGTACCCGGAGCTGGTGTGGCTCAACGAGCACTACCTGGCGCCGCCGCTCGCCGTCGCCGTCCTGGTGTGGCTGGTGGGCGGCACCGCGGCCTTCGTGTGGGCGGGCCTGGTGGCGACCGTCGTCCTGTGGCACGGCACCTTCGTGATCAACTCGCTGTGCCACGTCTTCGGCCGCCGCCGCTTCGCCACCACCGACACCAGCAAGAACAGCCTGATCATGGCGCTGATCACCTTCGGCGAAGGCTGGCACAACAACCACCACTACTACCCGGGCTCCACCCGCCAGGGCTTCTACTGGTGGGAGCTCGACCTGACCTGGTACTCGCTCAAGGCGCTGGAGTGGCTCGGCGTGGTGTGGGACGTGCGCGGCGTGCCCGAGCGCGTGCTGGAGAAGGGAAGGCAGGCCGCCGCCGCGCCCGCGCCCGCGGGCTGACCGTGTCCGCCTCCCCCTCCTTTGAAAAAGGAGGGGCCGGGGGAGGATTCCCTCACTCCATCTTCGAGCGCAGATCGGCGTACTTCCGGTCCAGCAGCTCGAAGAGCCCGCCGACCTTCTCGAGCCGCTCGTCGAGGAGCTGCGTCCAGTGCTCGTGGCGCTCGGCCTCGACCTTGAGGTTGGCCACCCGGAAGCTCAGGGCCTCGAAGCGGAACGACGAGTCGCCCGTCACCAGCTTCGCCGAGAGCAGCTCCGCCCCCTCCTTCAGGTACCTCAGGGTGTCTTTCAGGACCTCGCCGGCGAGCGTCACCCGGGTGCCCTCGGTCTGCAGCCGAACCAGACCGGATTCCGGCTCGAGGATGACCTCGCGGTCGCCGATCAGGGCCTTCAGGAAGCGCGAGCCGAGCACCGACTCGCCGGGCTCGTTGGTCGAGAGGATCTCGCTCGTCACGTCTTGCTCCTTGCGGTCGACCCAGGGCGCCTTGGGCTCGGCGATGACGCCGACCTTGCGCAGGAGCTGCAGCACGATGCCGAGGTAGGCCTTGGCGGTCGAGCCCACGTAGAGCACCTTGCCGTCGATACAGCCCTCGATGAACTTCTGGCTCGGCATCGCCCCCAGCACCAGCTCCTCCTCGGCGAGCTCACGGAGCTGCTTGCGCTTCTTCGAGCTCACCGTGGGCACGCCCGACTCGACCTCGCCGCGTACGAGCTCGCGCAGGCGCTCGCGCACCGCCACCGGATCGGCCCGCAGACGGTCGATG
>DASWHY010000369.1:0-2308 GCA_036397955.1 Thermoanaerobaculia bacterium
GGTCCGATCACCGTCGTGTTGAGGTTGCCGTGGCGGTCGATCTGCGCTCCCTGCAGGAAGCCGACGTCGATCCGTCCCCCCTGGAGGTAGTGGCAGAACACCTCCTGCATCGAGCAAACGGCGAGCGCGCCGGTCACCAGCGCCGGGTCGCCGATCGACATCGGCACCCGCTCCGGGACCGCGCCGACCGCCCCCGACTCGTAGATCAGGACCAGCTCCGGGGCGTGCCGGCGCAGCGCCAGGTTGCAGGCCAGGTTCGGCAGGCCGATGCCGACGAAGACCGCCTCGCCGTCGCGCAGCTCGCGGGCCGCGCGGCAGACCATGAGCTCCGAGGGCGTGTAGGCGGCGGTCATCGCTGTCCTCAGAACCCGTAATCGACCGCCCCCGCCACCCGCGGCCGCGCCCGCAGCTCTCCCACTCGATCGCCCAGCTTCGCGGCATAGGCCGCCCGGTCGGGGACGCCGTGCACCCACTCGTCGAGGTACGCCTCGAGCCGCCCGCGGTCCTCGGAGATCTCCCGCCAGCCGACGTAGAAGGCGTTGTCGCGGTCGTAGTAGCCCTGGGCGTAGGACGGATGGCAGCCGAAGGGCTCGTGGACCACCGCGTCGACCACCAGGCCGGGGAGGAGCGTGCGGTTGGGGTCGGCGCGCAGCACGCTCTCCTCGACGATCTCCTCGGCCACCACGATGACCCGGGCCGCGGCGAAGGCCGCCTCCTTCTGCACGCCGAGGAGACCCCAGACCTGAGCGTCGCCGCGCCGGTCGGCACGCTGCACGTGGACGATCGCGACGTCGGGGCGCAGCGGCGGCACCGCCGCCAGCTCCTCGCCGGTGAACGGGCAGCGGACGGTGCGGATGTTGCCGTTGACCCGCGGCAGGTCGCTGCCGGTGAAGCTGCGCAGCGGCCAGAAGGGGAGCCCCGCGGCGCCGGCGGCGAAGCGCGCCACCATGCCGAAGTGCGAGTACTCGTCGAGCTCGAGCGGCCGCGGCACCTGCTGCTCGACGGCGCGGCGCAGGCCATACAGCGGCCCGGCGCCGGGGTTCCCGGCCCAGGAGAAGACCAGCCGGCGGGCGCAGCCGGCGGCGATCATCTGGTCGTAGATCAGGTCCGGCGTCAGCCGGCAGAGGGTCAGGTCGCGCCGCCCCTGGCGGATGATCTCGTGGCCGGCGGCGAAGCAGATGAGGTGGGTGAAGCCCTCGATGACCACGACATCGCCGTCGCGCACCAGCCGCGCGACCGCCTCGCGCATCGAAAGGAGCTTGTCGGCGCTCACTGATCCGGCCGCGCCTCCGGCGCGAGGCCGCTCACCGTCCGGCTCTGCTCGCGCAGGAACTTGAGCAGGTAGTAGGGCCCGAGCGCCGCCGGCCCGGTCGAGCCCGAGGCCTTCCAGCCGCCGAACGGGTTGACCCCCGGCCAGGCGCCGGTGGTGGCCCCGGCGCGGCGGTTGACGTAGAGGACACCCGCCTCGATGCCGTCGAGGAAGGTCCGCACCTCCTCGGGATCGGCGCTGAAGATGCCGGCGGTCAACCCGTAAGGGACGTCGTTGGCGCGCCGCAGCGCCTCACCCAGGTCGGCCACCGGGCAGGCGAGGAGGAGGGGGACGAACAGCTCCTCGGCGTAGAGCGCGTGCGCGGGGTCGGCGAGGCGCGCCACGGTCGGCTCGACGTAGTGGCCGTGGGCGAGATCGCCGTCGCGCCGGGCTTGGCCCCCCGCCAACACCTCGCCGCCCGCGGCACGCACGCGCTCGACCGCGCGCTCGAGCTTGCCGACCGCCGGGGCGTCGATGAGCGGTCCGAGGAAGGTCTCGCGCCGCAGCGGGTTGCCGACGACGAGCGCCGCCGTGCGCTCGACCAGGTGCGCGAGGAACAGTTGTTCGACGTCCCGCTCGACGTAGACGCGCGAGCAGGCGCTGCACTTCTGGCCGCCGTAGCCGAAGGCGGAGCGCGCCACGCCCTCGGCCGCCGCGTCGAGGTCGGCCCGGGCGGTGACGATCGCCGGGTTCTTGCCGCCCATCTCGACCACCACCGGCCGCGGCCAGGGTCGCGACCCCTCGCGATGGAGCGCCAGCCCGACGTCGGAGGAGCCGGTGAAGGCCAACCCGCCGACCCGCGGGTGCTCGCGCAGCACCCGCCCGACCTCCTCGCCGTCGCCGGCGACGAGATGGAGAACGTCGGCGGGCACCCCGCCCTCCCACAGCGCCCGGCAGAGCGCCGCGCCCGAGAACGGGGCCTGGCTCGACGGCTTGAAGACGACGGTGTTGCCGGCGACCAGGGCCGCGCCGACCATGCCGCCGGCGAGCGCCAGCGGG
>DASWHY010000370.1:0-4962 GCA_036397955.1 Thermoanaerobaculia bacterium
CGCAGCGCCAGCGCCGCGCGGGCCACCGGCGCGAAGTCGCCGGCGTGCGCGGCGGCGATGAACGACGGCACGCTCGCCGCCCGTTCGTCGTAGAGGCGCCAGCGCAGCACCTCGGCGAAGAGGTCGCGCGAGAGCCGCAGCCGCACCGGCCGCTTGGTCTTCGGGTCCTCGACGTCCACCTCCGCCGGCGCCGCGGCGAGCCGCGCCAGCACCTCCTGGAGCTTGTCCGGCAGATCCGGGAAGGCGGCGCCGCAGGCGGCGTCGGCGGCGCACTCCGCCAGCAGGCGGTCGAGCGCGCGCTGGGCGTCGGGCGCATGGTGCAGCGGCGGGTGCATGCCGGTGGGCGCGGCGCCGTAGAGGATGGCGGCGCGCACGCTCGACGGGAAGGTGCGCATCCAGACCAGCGCCGCCCGCGAGCCGTAAGAGTGGCCGAAGAGGTTGACGCGCGGGTACTGAAGCGCGGCGCGCACCTCCTCGAGGTCCTCGACCGCGATCGGCGTGGTGTAGAGGCGCGGGTCGGCGTCGAGTGCGGCGAGGCAGGCGCGCAGGGCCTCGACCGGCAGGAAGTCGCCGAGGAAGGCCTGCGGGTCGTCGTCGCTGCCGGGCAGCGGGCAGTGGAGCGGGCGCGAGCCGCCCGTGCCGCGCTGGTCGATGAACACCAGGTCGCGCTGCTGCCGCAGCGGCGCGAAGGCCTTGGCGAAGATCGGCGCCGCGGCGACCGCGCCCTGGCCGGGGCCGCCGAGGAGCACCAGGAGGGGGTCCGGCTGCCGCTCGGCGCCGGTCGCCGGCAGCACCAGGACCTGCAGCGGGATGGTGCGGCCGGCGCGCGTGCGCTGGTTCTCGAACACCTCGTAGACGCCGCACTGGGCGCCGGCCATCTCGGGCGCGGGCTGCGGGCCGAGCTGCGCCGGGCCGCACGGGGCCAGCTCGACCCGCGGCGGCGGCATGACGGCGCCCGCCGCCGCACCGGGCGCCGGCTCGACCGCCTCCGGCGGCGCCGGCCCCGCCGACCGGCAGGCCGCCACCCCCCCGGCGAGGAGCACTGCCGCCGCCGACCGCCACGCACGACGCTGCCAGGTCTGCCGCATTCGCTTGCCTCCTCCGCGGACTCCGCCGAGTCTAGCGCTCGTCCCCCGGGAGCCTCCGTGGGACACTCTGGAATCGAGGAGGATCCCTCACATGAGAGCCTTTGTGCGCCTCGCGGCGTGCTCTGTCGTGCTGTCCTGCCCCGTCCTGATCGCTGCCGCCCAGCCGGCCGACCCCGGCGAGAAGCCGGGCCGCAACCATTTCCCCGTCGCCCTCGCCGCCTCGGACATCGCCGTGGACGGCAGCCTTTCCGAGACCGCCTGGGAAACCGCCGCGGTCGTCCCCCTCACCCACGAGTGGCTCCCCGGCGACAACACCCCACCGCCGGTCGCGACCGAGTGCCTGGTCACCTTCGACGACAAGAACCTCTACGTCGGCTTCCGCGCCCACGACCCGGAGCCGGCGCGGATCCGCGCCTACCTCGCCGACCGCGACACCGCCTTCAACGACGACGCCGTCGGCTTCCTGATCGACACCTTCAACGACCGCCGCCGCGCCTTCGAATTCCGGGCCAACCCCCTGGGGGTGCAGATGGAGGCGACGGTGAGCGACGTCGACGAGACCGAGGACTGGACCTGGGACGCCATCTGGGATTCGGCCGGGCGGATCACGGACGACGGCTTCGAGGTCGAGATCGCGGTCCCCTGGAAGCAGCTTCGCTTCCCGCGCGGCGAGCGGCCGCAGACCTGGGGCTTCCTGGCCCTGCGCGCCTACCCGCGCTCGGTCGTCCACCAGCTCCGCTCGACGCGCAACGACCGCAGCCTCGACTGCCTGGTCTGCCAGTTCGACTCGATCGAGGGGTTCCAGCGCGTCGAGTCCGGCTACAACCTGGAGGTCGTCCCGACGGTGACCGCCAAGCGGAACGACGAGCGCGCGGCGCTCGACCTGCCGCTCGAGTCAGGGAACGAGAAGGTCGATGCGGGGGTCTCTCTGCGCTGGGGAATCACCCCCAACGTGACCCTCAACGCCGCGGTCAACCCGGACTTCTCGCAGGTCGAGGCCGACGTCGCGCAGCTCAACGTCAACGAGCGCTTCGCCCTCTTCTTCCCCGAGAAGCGCCCGTTCTTCCTCGAAGGGGCGGACTACTTCGCCACGCCCTACCCGGTGGTCTTCACCCGCACCGTGGCCGATCCCAAGCTCGGGATCAAGCTCACCGGCAAGGAGGGGGGGAACGCCTTCGGCTTCTTCGCCGCCGAGGACGAGTTCAACAACCTGATCTTCCCGGGGGCGGAGGAGTCCGGCTTCGCCTCGCTCGAGGAGGACGTGCGGAGCCTCGTCGGCCGCTGGCGGCGCGACGTGGGGAAGACCTCCACTCTCGGCGTGCTCTTCGCCGGGCGCGAGGGGGAGAACGACTACTACAACCGCGTCTACGGCCTCGACGGCTCCCTCCGCCCCACCGACGCCGACACCGTCCGCTTCCAGGTCGTCAACGCCGACACCCGCTACGACCGCGGCGTGGCGCTCGACAACGGGCAGCCGCTCGGCAGCTTCTCGGGCCCCGCCTGGCGGGTCGACTACTCGCACGCCACCCGCAACTGGGGCTGGGACGTCGGCTACAACTCGCGCGACCCGGACTTCCGGGCCGACAGCGGCTTCATCCCGTTGGTGGACTTCCGCGAGGTCTTCGCCGAGGTGGTGCGGACGGTCTGGGGGAAGCCCGACGGCTGGTTCTCGCGCCTCCGCTTCTACGTCAACACCAACGACGCGCGCATCCTCGACGGCGACCTCTTCGAGCAGAGCTCGAACTTCGTGGTCATCTACGAGGGCCCGCTGCAGAGCTTCGTGCAGCTCGGCATACGCCCCAACAAGGAGGCCTTCCGCGGCGTCGAGTACCACGACTTCCGGCGCGACCTGCTGATCAGTCTGCGGCCCCGCGGCGACCTCGGCCTGCAGCTCTTCGTGCGCGGCGGCGAGATCATCGACTTCAACAACGCCCGGCAGGCGGAGTTCGAGCTGATCCAGCCGACGGTGGACTTCCGGCTCGGGCGGCACGTCCAGGGGTCGCTCGACCACACCTGGCAGGCCTTCGACGTCAAGGACGGACCCCAGTTCCTGCAGGTCAACCTGACCCAGGGGAAGCTCCTCTACCACTTCAACGTCCGCACCTTCGTGCGGCTGATCATGCAGTACCGGGACGTGGAACGAGAGCCGAGGCTGTGGACCTTCGACGTGGCGCCGAAAGAGGAGACGCTCTTCACGCAGTTCCTCTTCTCCTACAAGCTGAATCCGCAGACGGTGCTGCTGGTGGGCTACTCGGACGACTACGAAGGGACGGTCGACATCGACCTACGACAGCGCGACCGCGCCTTCTTCTTCAAGGTCGGCTACGCCTGGCTGCAGTAGCGCCCGGCCTACGTGCCGGGCGTCGCGGCTGAGCCCGAGCGCCCGCCGCAGGTGGCGGGCGAGCGCCGCGACGTGCGGCGGCTCGTGCATCGTCAGGTGGTTGCCGGGCGCGATGACCACCTCGGCGCCGCCGCGGGCGAGCTCGATCCAGGGCAGCTCGGGGCGCGGCGGGTCGCCCAGCCGCCGCTCCTCGGCGCGGAAGAAGAGGAGGCGCCCCTCCCAGCGCGCCGGCGCGTAGGCGTAGAGCGCCGCCGCGTTGGCCTCGATGACCCGCACCTGCCGGCGCGCCTGGCAGGGGTCGAAGTCCTCGCCGAGCCGCCCCTCCCGCTGCGCCGTCTCCAGCGCCAGCTCGATCTGTTGCTCCGGCTCCAGCCGCCGCAGCTCGTCGAGGTCCAGCTCCACCCGCCCGCGGAAGACCGCCGCCACCGACTCGGCGTGGCCCTCGCGCGCCGGCATCTGGTCGCCGCAGGGTGTGTCCATCAGCGCCAGGAGCGTCACCTCCTCGCCGGCCGCGCCGAGCTGGCGTGCCATCTCGAAGGCCACCATCCCCCCCATCGAGGCGCCGCCCAGGAGGTACGGCCCGCGCGGCTGCGCGCCGCGCACCAGCTCCAGGTAGTGCGCGGCCATCGCCGCGATCGAGTCGAGCGGCTCCTCCCCGGCCTCCAGGCCGAGCGCGCGCAGGCCGTAGACCGGCTGCTCGCGCGGCAGCTCGCGGGCGAGCGCGCGGAAGGTGTAGACGTGGCCGCCGACCTGGTGGACGAGGAAGAGCGGCGTGCCGCCGGCGCCGGCCTGGAGGCGCACCAGGCAGGAGGGTGCGGGGCCGGGCGCCGCGGCGCCGCCGCCGTTGCCCGGCAGCCGCGGGGCGAGGAGCGCCGCCATCGCCGCGACCGTCGGCGCTTCGAGGAGGAGATCGGAGGAGACCTCGAGGCCGAGGGCGCGGCGGAGGCGGGAGGCGAGCTGGAGGCCGAGCAGCGAGCTGCCGCCGAGGTCGAAGAAGTCGTCGTGGACGCCGACGCGGGCCACCCCCAGGACGTCGCGCCAGACGCCGGCGATCCCCTCCTCCAGCTCCGTGCCCGGCAGGTGGGCGTGGCCGTTGCCGCCGTCGGCAGCCTCGGCGGCGAGCGGCGGCGCGGGCTCGGCGGCCGTGTCTTCCACCCAATAGCGGCGGCGCTCGAACGGGTAGGTGGGCAGCGGCACCCGCCGCCGGCGCTGGCCGGCCCAGAAACCGTTCCAGTCGATCTCGGCGCCGCCGATCCAGAGGCGGCCGAGGGCGCCGAGGAGAGTATCCAGCTCGGGGCGCCGGTCCTTGGCGCGGGGGAGTGACGGCACCACGCGGTCGGCGGCGGCGGCCGGCTGGCGGCGGGCGAAGGTCGAGAGCGTCTGTCCCGGCCCCACTTCGAGGAGGAGGGCGGGGTCGCCGGTGAGCAGCGTCGCGAGGCCGTCGGCGAAGCGGACCGTCTGGCGCAGGTGGCGCGCCCAGGTGCCGGGGTCGGTCGCCTCGGCGGCGGTGATCCAGCCGCCGGTCACATTGGA
>DASWHY010000371.1:0-1657 GCA_036397955.1 Thermoanaerobaculia bacterium
GCCGCGGCGCTGTATTCCGCACCCAAGGAGGATGCCATGAGAGACGAGAGTAAGTTCACCACGGGCAGTGGCACCACCACCCTGGTCGAAGACGAGGTCCATCCCGAGCACCACGACGCCAACCGCGATCCCATCACCGGCGAGCCGGGGTCCCACCCGGTGGGGACCGGCGTGGGCGCCGCGGCCGGCGCGGCCGCCGGTGCGGCGGTCGGGGCCGCGGGCGGGCCGGTGGGCGCCCTGGTGGGCGGCACGGTCGGCGCGATCGTCGGCGGTCTCGCCGGGCACGGCGTGGCCGAGCAGGTGAACCCCACGGTCGAGGACGCCTACTGGCGCGAGAACTATCAGGGCCGCGCCTACGTCGAGAAGGGGCGCCCCTACGAGGAGTACCAGCCGGCTTACCGCTACGGCTGGGAGTCGCGCGGCAAGTACGCCGGCCGCGACTGGGACGACAAGCTCGAGAGCGACCTCGAGCGCGGCTGGGAGAAGGCCAAGGACAAGTCCAGGCTCACCTGGCACCAGGCCAAGCACGCGACGCGCGACGCCTGGGACCGGGTGAGCGGGGACACCCGCTACGGCACGAGCGGCACGACGGCGCCCGCCACCGGCTACGGCACACCCGGCTACGTGGCCGCCTTCGAGGCCGTGGACGTCTACTGGAAGGAGAGCTGGCGGGACCGCCCGTACGCCGAGCGTAACCTCGCCTACGAGGACTACCAGCCCGCCTTCCGCTACGGCTGGGAGTCCCGCTCGCGCTACCCGGGGCGGACCTGGGACACGAGTCTCGAGCGCGACCTGGAGAGCGGCTGGGAGAAGACCAAGGGCACGTCCCGGCTCACTTGGGAGCGCGCCAAGGCCGCGGTGCGCGACGCCTGGGACCGCTTCGAGCGGGCCCTCCCCGGCGACGCCGACCGCGACGGTCGCTAGAGGCGGCCACCATCCCGAGGCACCGAGGGGGCGCTCCGGCGCCCCTCACTTTTTCACGCGCTGGCTAGCACTGCGACGGCGTCCCCCGGCCGCACGTCGCCGGGCTCCACCACCCGCAGGTAGATCCCCCGCAGGTTGCGATGCCGCAGCTCCTTCCTCGACACGAAGCGCAGCGCCTCCTGGCCGAAGCGGGCCTGGAACTTCCGGCAGCCGTTGTGCGGCACCGGCGTGACCTCGAGAACGGCGCCGCCGATCCGTAGACGGCTTCCCACCGGCAGGTTCCGGGCGGAGAGGTCCAGCTCCAGAAAGAGGTTGTCGCCGAACAGGGTGAGCGGCTGCCCGTTGGCGATCAGCTCCGCGACGTCGGCCTGCATCGCCGTGATCTGCGTGTCCGCCGTTCTCTTCGCCCGCCGGCCCCACGCGTCGCCGGCGACGCCTGCTTCCGGCGACAGCCGGCTCCGATCCGGAAGCTCTCGGCGGCCGCCCTCCCCTCGCCGCACGATCCAGACGAGCCGCCCCAGGTCCGCCGGCGCACGAGCCAGACCCTCGAGCCCTCGCTCGAGATCGGCAAGGGTGCGAAAGCGCGCCGGATCTCCGACCGAGTTGGAGTCCACGGCGATCCCGTCGATCGTCATGCCTAGCCGCTAGTCGTCGTCGAGCAGCCCCTTCTCCCGCAGCCAGCCTTCGTTGAGCTTCGAGAGATAGCGCTCGCCGGAGTCGGGGAAGAGGGTGA
>DASWHY010000372.1:0-5277 GCA_036397955.1 Thermoanaerobaculia bacterium
CGACGAACCGAGTGGGTCGGCCGCCGACCCATCCCAATGAGCCGCCAACCCAGTCCATTCGCCGCGCGACCCACTCCAATGGCCGCCCGACCCACTCGGTTTGTCGGCCAACCCAGCCAGTCGAGCCGCCGACCCACTCCATTCGCCGGCCGACCCATCCAGTCGAGCCGCCGACCCATCCCATCCGCCGCCCGACCCACGCGGTTTCGTCGGCCCGCACCCTCACAGCGGCTCGGCGGGCCTGGAGAAGGTCGCGTAACGCCCACCCGAAGCCCCGGAATGTCCCCGCGCGACCTGCAGACGCCCCGGTGGAGCCTCCCGATGTCCTCCCGGGACCTCGGAACCTCCTGCGCGCCCTGCGGAACCTCCTGCGCGGCGCCGGGAATCGACTGCGCGACGCCGGGAACGGGTTGCGCGCGCTGCGGAATCTCCTCCGAGCCGCTCGGAAAAGGATCCCGGCGCTCCGCAACCCATTCCCCGGCCCGCGCAACCCATTCCCACGCTCCGGGAGAGGGTTCCGAAGCCGCCGGAGGAAGTTCCACGCCTCCCGCAGGCCATTGGGCGCCGCGCGCCGGCCGGTCGCCGCCGCTCGGCGGGCGTCGCGGAGCGTCGCACCCTCAATCCCCAATGAACGAAAGGAGAACCAACGGGCAGGAGGTCAAGCTCGTGAAGCTCCGGGGGGAGTTCGTCTGGCATGCTCTTCGAGCCGGCGGGCACGCTCAACACCGGCGACGCAGTCGACGAGCGCACCGTCTTGGAGCCGGAGCGGATCTGAGCGGCGAGACCGACCCGGTCTCAGGCTGACGCGGCCGAGCGATGCCGCACCGACGGCTAGGCGTTTCCGAAGAGCGTATAGACGGCTTCGACCGGGTGGTCGCCGGGCTGGACGCGGTGGCGCAGCTCAAAGGGGGACTCCTCACAGCGGCTCGGCGATGAAGCGGTAGCCGATCCAGGGCTCGGTGACGAGGTAGCGCGGGTTCGAGGCGTCGGGCTCCAGCTTCCGCCGCAGCGAGGCGACGTGGACGCGCACCGTGTCCTTCGAGGTGGCCGGCGCGCCGCGCCAGACGCGGTCGATGATCTGGTTGAAGAAGAGCGGCTTGCCGGCGTGGGTGGCGAAGAGCTCGAGGAGCGCGAACTCCGTCGGGGTCAGCTTCACCTCCCGTCCCCCCTGCACCACGCGCCGGCGCTGGAGGTCCACCGTCAGGTCGGGGAAGCGTAGCTCGTCCGGCGGGGCGGTCCGCCGGAGCTGGGCGCGCAGGCGGGCCAGCAGCTCGGGCAGGGACGGCGGCTTGACCACGTAGTCGTCGGCACCGAGGTCGAGGGCGCGGATCTTGTCCGACTCGCCGCCGCGCACCGAGAGGACGACGATCGGCACCCGTTGGCGGCGCCGCACCTGGGCGATCAGCTCGAAGCCGTCCACCGCCGGCATCGCCAGGTCGGTGAGGACCAGGTCCGGCTGGAGGTCCAGGAGGTCGAGCGCCTGCCGGCCGTCCGCCGCCTCCAGCGTCTCGTAGCCCTCCAGCCGCAGCTCGGCCGTGAGCAGGCCGCGGATCGCCGCGTCGTCGTCCACCACCAGGACCGTCCGGCCGCGCCCGCTCACGGCTCGCCGCTCGTCTCGATCGCCGCCGCCGGCAGGTCGAGGTGCGCCACCGCCCCGCCGCCGGCCCGGTTGGCGAGCGTCACCGTCCCCTGGATGGCCTGCGCCAGCCCCTGCGCGATCTCGAGCCCCAAGCCGCGGCGCGCGTCGGAGCCGGGCTCGACCGCGACCTCCGGCCGGTCCGGGGACCCCAGCAGCGGGATGCCCGGCCCCTGGTCGAGGATCTCCAGCCGCACGCGCCGCTCGTCGGTCGGGTGGCGCCGGGCGCGGAGCGTCACCGGCTCGCCCGGGGGGGACGCCCGGTGCGCGTTCTCGACCAGGTTGACGACGACCTCCAGGGCAAGCGCCGGGTCGACCTCCAGGTCGGGGCAGTCGGGATCGACGCGGACCTCGATCGGCCGCGCGCGGGCGATCAACGACAGGCTCTCGCGCGCCGCCCGAAAGAGGTCGGCCGGCGGCGTCGGCTCGAGGGAGGGGACGACGGCCCCGGCGTCGAGGCGCGCCATGGCGAGGAGCCCCTGGATGCGCCGCCGCAGCCGGTCCGCCTCCCCCTCCAAGGCCTCGACGAGGGGCAGGGTCGCGGCGGTCGCCTGCCGCCGGAGCTGCCCGGTCTGGAGCGCGATGGCGGTCAGCGGCGTCGTCAGGTCGTGCGAGACGGCGCGCAGGAGCGAGGTCTTGAGCGCGTCGCTCTCGCGCAGCGCCTCGACGTGCGCCTGCTCGCGGAAGGTCCGCTCGCGCTCCACCGCCAGGGCGAGCAGGGCGCCGACGCTCTCGAGCGCGCCGGTCGCGGCCTCCGTGCCGCGGGCCACGAAGACGCCGCTCGCGCGCCCGTCGATGAGCAGCGGCAGGTAGACGTCGCGGCCGGCCGCGGCCGGGAACTCGAAGGCCCGGCGGTGCCGCGCGGGAGCGGCCACGAGGTCCTCGATCGCCCCCGGCATCGGCCCGCTCCAGGAGACGACCCGCTGGCGGTAGGGGCTCCCCTCGAAGAGGACGACACCGCCGCCGCGGGCGCCGATCGCCGCGAGCGCGCGCTCGGCGGCCTCCGCCAGGCCGCCGGTGCGGAAGAGCTCGACGCTCAAGCGATAGAGCGCCTCGACCTCGCGGCGCCGGGCCTCCGCCGCCGCCGCGTCGCGGCGGGCGCGCGCGACCAGCCGCCCGGCGAGGATCGAGGCGACGAGGAAGCAGCCGAGGGCGACCCAGTTCTCCGGGTCCTCAATGGTCCAGGTGTGCAGCGGCGGCAGGAAGAAGAAGTTGAGGCAGGCGGTCGCCAGGACGCTTGCGACGATCCCTCCCGCCAGGCCCCGCCACGCCGCGAGGAACAGGACGAGGGTGAACAGCACTAGGGCGATCACCGTCGGGTTGGCGCCGGCGAGGGTACCCGCGGCGGTCGCGGCGCCAACCACGGCGCCGGCGATGCCGAGCTCACGGGCGAGCCGGAGCAGACGCCGGGACATCTTCCGAATTTCTTTCGGAGTCGTTGCGGACTTCTTTACCGGCCAAGCCGTAGGTTCGGCGCCATGGGAGTTACCGCGGCAGTCTACCCGACCGCCGGCCGGCAACCGGCCTCCAGGCGGCGCCTCGCCTTCCTCTGCCTCACCGCCATGGGGGTCGTCTACGGCGACATCGGGACGAGTCCGCTCTACGCGATACGCGAGTGCTTCTTCGGCCCGCACGCGGTGCCGGTGACCCGCGCCAACGTGCTCGGCGTCCTGTCGCTGATCGTCTGGACGCTGGTCATCGTCGTCACCCTCAAGTACCACGTCTACGTCCTGCGCGCCGACAACCGCGGCGAGGGGGGCATCCTGGCGTTGATGGCGCTGGCGACGCGCAAGGCGCGCCGGCGGCAGTGGGTGCTGATCGCGCTGGGTCTCTTTGGCGCGTCGCTCCTCTACGGCGACGGCATGATCACGCCGGCGATCTCGGTGCTCTCCGCGGTCGAGGGGCTCGAGGTGGCGACGCCCCAGCTCGCGCCCTACGTCGTGCCGCTCACCGTCGCGATCCTCGTGCTGCTGTTCCTCTTCCAACGGCGAGGGACGGCGGGGGTCGGGGTGATCTTCGGCCCCGTCATCCTCGTCTGGTTCCTCACCCTCGCCGCGCTCGGCGTCGCCAGCATCCTCCACGAGCCGGGTGTCCTCGCCGCCTTCAACCCGCTCCACGCCGTCCGCTTCTTCCAGACGAACGGCCTCGCCGGCTACCTGGTCCTCGGCGCCGTCTTCCTCGTCGCCACCGGCGGCGAGGCGCTCTACGCCGACCTCGGGCACTTCGGCGAGCCGCCGATCCAGATCGACTGGTTCTCGGTGGTGGCGCCGTCGCTCCTCCTCAACTATTTCGGCCAGGGTGCGCTGCTGCTGCGCGACCCCGAGGCGGCGCACAACCCGTTCTACCGCCTGGCCCCCGATTGGGCGCTCCTGCCGCTGGTGCTCCTCGCCACGATGGCGACGGTCATCGCCTCGCAAGCGGTGATCTCGGGGGTCTTCTCGCTCACCCGGCAGGCGGTCCAGCTCGGCTACGCCCCGCGCATGGAGGTCGTCCACACCTCGGCCCGGGAGATCGGGCAGATCTACGTGCCGCTGGCCAACTGGGGCCTGATGGCGGCGACGATCGCCCTGGTGCTCGGCTTCCGCACCTCGAGCAACCTGGCCGCCGCCTACGGCGTCGCGGTCGCGACGACGATGGTCATCACGACGCTCCTCGCTTACATCGTGGCGCGCCACGTCTGGGGGTGGAAGCTCTGGCAGGCGGCGGCGGTCACGGCGCTATTCCTGGTCGTCGACCTGGCCTTCTTCGGCGCCAACATCGTCAAGGTGGCGCAGGGGGGTTGGTTCCCGCTCGTCCTCGCCGCCGCCACCTTCGTCGTGTTCACGAGCTGGCGGCGCGGGCGCAACGCGCTGACCGCCCAGCTCGCCGCGGCGGCGCTCCCCCCCGAGCGCCTCATCGAGGACATCGCGCGCCGGCAGATGCCGCGCGTCCCCGGCACCGCCGTCTTCCTCACCGGCCAGACCACCGGCACCCCCTCGGCCCTCCTGCACAACTTGAAGCTCAACCACGTGGTCCACCAGCGCAACCTCTTCCTGACGCTGGTGACCGAGGAGGTGCCGCACGTCGCCGCGGCGGAGCGGACGGCGGTCGAGGAGCTCGGCGAGGAGTTCTACCGCGTCGTCGCCCGCTACGGCTTCATGGAAGACCCCGACGTGCCGGCGGTGCTCCGCGGGCTTGCCGGCCAGGGGATCGCGTTCGATCCGGCCCACACGACCTACCTGCTGAGCCGCAGCACGCTCCTCTCGCGCCCCAAGACCCTCTTCGGCCGCTGGCTCGACGCGCTGTTCATCGTCATGGCGCGCAACGCCCAGGTGCCGTCGCAGTTTTTCCGCCTGCCGCCGAACCGGGTGATCGAGATCGGCATGCAGGTGGAGGTCTGAGGCTACAGCCGGATCTGCATCCCCAGCTCGACCACCCGGTTGGGGGGGATGCGGAAGAAGTCGGTGGGGCGGACGGCGTTGCGCGCCATCAGCCAGAAGAGCTTCTCGCGCCAGATCGCAATGCCGCGCTTGCGGCTCGGGATGAGCGTCTCGCGCGAGAGGAAGAAGGTGGTGTGCATGGTCTGGAGGTCGAGCCCCTTGGCCCGCGCCCGCTCGAGCACGTCCGGCACCCCCGGGCTCTGCAGGAAGCCGTAGCGGGCC
>DASWHY010000373.1:0-4151 GCA_036397955.1 Thermoanaerobaculia bacterium
GCGGGCGCCGAAGAGGTGGACGCCGAAACCGACTGGTTCGAGGACGCGGAGAGCGCCGCCGAGTGGATGCCCGAGGAGCTCCGCTCGGGCGACGTCCTGCTGGTCAAGGGCTCGCGCGGCGTCGGCCTCGACCGCGTCGTCAAGACCCTGCTGGCCGCCGCGGGTGGGGGACCGGCCTGATGCTCTACCACCTCCTCTACCCCCTCGCCGACCAAGTGCCGCTGTTCAACGTCTTCCGCTACATCACCTTCCGGGCGGCGGGGGCGATCGTCACCGCGCTGCTGCTCTCGCTCTTCCTCGGCCCCTGGTTCATCCGCACGCTGCGGCGCCTCTCGGTGGGGCAGAACATCCGCGAGGTCGGGCCGCAGGCGCACCAGGTCAAGGCCGGGACGCCGACGATGGGCGGTCTGCTGATCCTCTTCGCGGTCCTCGTCCCGACGCTGCTCTGGGCGAACCTCGACAACCTCTACGTCTGGGTGGCGGTCGCGGTGACCACGGCCTTCGGCGCTATCGGCTTCGCCGACGACTACCTCAAGGTGCGGCGGCGCAACAACCTCGGCCTGAGCGTCCGCGGCAAGTTCTTCCTCCAGGTCTTGGTGGCGGCGGCGCTCGGCGCCTACCTCCTCTGGCTGCCGGGCTTCGACGCGACCGTCTACTTCCCCTTCTTCAAGCGGCTGGTCTGGCAGGCGGGGGTCTTCTACGTGCCGTTCGTGGCGTTGGTGCTGGCGGGGACCTCGAACGCCGTCAACTTGACCGACGGCCTCGACGGGCTGGCGATCGGCGCGACGCTCGTGGCCAGCGCCACCTACGCCGTCTTCACCTACATCGCCGGCAACCGGATCATCTCCAACTACCTGCAGGTCACCTACGTGCCCGGCGCCGGCGAGGTCACGGTCTTCTGCGGCGCCCTGGTGGGCGCGAGCCTCGGCTTCCTCTGGTTCAACTCCCATCCCGCCGAAGTGTTCATGGGGGACGTAGGGTCGCTCTCGATCGGCGCCGCGATCGGCAGCGTCGCCGTGCTCGCCAAGCAGGAGCTGGTGCTGGTGCTCGTCGGCGGTCTCTTCGTCATGGAGGCGCTCTCGGTGATCATCCAAGTCGTCTCCTTCAAGCTCACCGGCCGCCGCGTCTTCCGCATGTCGCCGCTCCACCATCACTTCGAGCTCTCGGGGTGGGCGGAGCCCAAGGTCATCGTGCGCTTCTGGATCCTCTCGATTCTCTTCGCGCTCCTCTCCCTCTCCACGTTGAAGCTGCGATGAGAGCGCCCTGGGCCAACGACGCGGAGTGGCGGCGGGTCCTGGTCTACGGGCTGGGGCTCTCGGGGAAGGCGGCGGCGCGCCTGCTGCTGCGTCAGGGGGTGACGGTGGTCGGTGTAGATGCCCGCCCGGCCCCGGTCCTCGACCTCGGCGACCTCGCCGGCGACCCGCGGCTCGAGCTGGCCGGGCCGCCCGAGCCGACCGAGCTGCCGCCCGGAATCGACGGCATCGTGCTCTCCCCCGGCGTACCGCCCGACCGCCCGCTCCTCGCCGACGCCCGGCGCCGCGGCGTGGCGGTCATCGCCGAGGTGGAGCTCGCCTTCCCCTTCCTCGACGGGCCGGTCGTGGCGATCACCGGCAGCAACGGCAAGAGCACGACGACCGCCCTGGCCGGCGCCATGCTCCGCGCCAGCGGCCGCCGGGTCGAGGTCTGCGGCAACATCGGGGAGCCGCTCGCCGGCCGCGTCGAGGGCCCGCCGGGGCGGATCTTCGTCGTCGAGCTGTCGAGCTTTCAGATCGAGGGGGTCGTCGGCTTCCGGCCGCAGGCGGCGGCGCTCTTGAACCTCTCCGAGGACCACCTCGACCGCTACGGCAGCATGGCCGAGTACGCGGCGGCCAAGAAGCGGCTTTTTGCCGGCATGGGGGACGACGCCGTGGCGGTGCTCAACGCCGACGACCCGGCGACGCTGGAGGTGGCGACCGCCGCGCGCAAGCGGCTCTTCTCGCGCCGGGGGCCGGTGGCCGACGGTTGCTTCCTCGACGGCGAGCTGGTCGTCGAGGTCGATCCTGGCGAGCCGCCGGTCGAGCTGTTCAGCGCCGGCGACGTGCCGCTCGCCGGAGTGCAGAACCTGGAGAACGCGATGGCCGCGGCGCTCCTGGCGCGCGCCGCCGGCGCCGAGCCGGGGGAGCTGCGCGAGGGGCTGCGCGCCTTCCAAGGGCTGCCGCACCGGCTGCAGCGCGTGGGGGAGCGCGCCGGCGTCGTCTTCTACGACGACTCGAAGGGCACCAACCCGGCGGCCACCGCCAAGTCGCTCGAAGGTTTCGCCGATGGCAGCGTCCACCTCATCCTGGGCGGCCGCAACAAGGGCGCGGACCTGGGGGCGCTGGCGCCGCTCGTCGGCCAGAAGGCCAAGCGCCTCTACCTGATCGGCGAGGCCGCCGGCGACTTCGAGCGCGCGCTCGCCGGCGCCGCGCCGGCCGAGCGGGCGGAAACCCTGGAGCGGGCGGTGCGCGCGGCGGCGGAGCGGGCACGGCCGGGGGAGGCGGTCGTCCTCTCGCCGGCCTGCGCCAGCTTCGACCAGTTCCGCAACTTCGTCCACCGCGGCGAGGTCTTCCAGGCGCTGGTGCGCGACGTCACGGCGACGACCGGTGAAGGAGGGGGCCATGGCCAAGAAGCTGGCCTTTGACAAGCTCCTCTTCACCACCGTCGTCCTGCTCCTGATCTTCGGGCTGGTGATGGTCTATTCGGCGAGCGCCGCGGTGGCCCGCGACAAAGGGGTGACCTTCAATCCCTTCCTGGTCAAGCAGGCGGCCGCCGCCGCCCTCGGCCTGGTGGCAATGGCCGCCGCCATGCACTTCGACTACCGGCGGCTGCGCCGCGGCTGGATGGTCTACGGCCTGCTCGGCGGCATTCTCATCCTCCTCGTCGCCGTCCTCTTCCAGCCCGAGCTCAACGGCACTCGCCGCTGGTTCCACTTCGGCGGCGTCTCGCTCCAACCTTCCGAGCTGGCGAAGCTCGCTTTCGTGCCGTTCCTGGCCTGGCAGATCGAGCGCAAGGCCGACCGCGTGAACCGCCCCGAGCTGCTGCTGCCGGTCGGCGCCTTCACCTGCCTGATCGCGGGGCTGATCCTGCTCGAGCCGGATCTCGGGACGGCGGTGCTGCTTTGCGCGACCACGTTCCTTCTCCTCTTCCTCGCCGGCCTCTCCTGGCGCTATGTGGTGGGTGCCGTGGCGGTGGCGCTGCCCGTCCTCTACCTGGCGGTCGTGGCGGTGCCTTACCGCCGCCAGCGGCTCTTCGCTTTCCTCGACCCCGAGGCCGACCCCTACGGCAGCGGCTTCCAGGCGCTGCAGTCGCTGATCGCGGTGGGCTCGGGAGGGGTGCTCGGCCTCGGGCCGGGGGCGAGCCACCAGAAGCTCTACTTCCTGCCTCACCCGCACTCGGACTTCGTCTACGCCATCGTCGCCGAAGAGCTGGGGATGGTCGGGGCGCTCGTCCTGGTGGCGCTCTTCGGCGTCCTCGCCTGGCGCGGCGCCGTCGCCGGCTGGCGGGCCCCGGACCTCTTCGGCCGCTACCTCGGCTGGGGGTTCACCGGCATCCTGGTGCTCCAGGCGCTGATCAACATCAGCGTCGCCGTCGCTCTCCTGCCCACCAAGGGGATCCCGCTCCCCTTCATCTCCTACGGCGGCTCGTCGCTGGTGGTCTCGATGACCCTCTGCGGCGTGCTCCTCAACCTGTCGCAACACGGATGAGGCGATGGCGCGCATCCCTCACGCCCTCCTCGCCGGCGGTGGCACCGGCGGCCACGTGTTCCCCGCCCTGGCGGTGGGGGACGAGCTCGCGCGCCGGGGGTGGACGGTGAGCTTCACCGGCGCCGCGACGGGGCTGGAGGCGCGGCTGGTGCCGGCGCGCGGCATCCCCTTCCATCCGCTGCCGGCCCTGCCGCTGGTGGGCAAGAGCGCGGCGGCGCGGGCGCGGGCGATCGCCACCCTCGGCCGCTCGGCGCTGGCGGCGCGGCGGCTGGTGCGCGCGCTCGGCGCCGACGCCGTGCTCGGCACCGGCGGCTACGTCTCGGCGCCGGCGGTCGTCGGCGCGCGGCTCGCCGGCCGGCCGGCGCTGCTCGTCGAGCCGAACGCCCGTGCCGGCGTGGCGAACCGCTGGCTCTCGCGCTGGGCGGCGGG
>DASWHY010000374.1:0-1685 GCA_036397955.1 Thermoanaerobaculia bacterium
GCGGCCGGCCGCGCGGCGGCGGCGGACGCGGCAGGCCGCCGGTAGGGCAGGCGGCTCCGCGCGGCGGCGCACGCGGCAAGAAGGGGTCGATCGCGCCGGCCGGCCCGGCGGTGGTGTGGAGCGATCCGGAATCGCAGCCGCCCGAGGGGCTCCTGCCGCCCGAGCGCCGCGCCGGCCGCTCGGGATGGCAGGGCCGGGCGCCGCTGGTGACCCGGATGCCGGGAGCTGCCGGCGGGGAGGAAGAGCCGGGTGGGGAAGCGGGCGGAGCGGAAGGGACAGGAGAGGGCGAGGAGGGCTCGTCGACCGAGGAGCCTTCGGAGGCCGATGAGCCACCCCCTAGACCGACGCGCCCGCGGCGCACACGGCGGCCGGTGATGCCGCTGCCGCCCGCGCCGCCGGCGCGTCTCGCAGAGCCCGAACCCGAGCCGGAGGCGCCCGCCCAGGAGCCTGAGCCGACCCCCGAGCCCGCGTCGAGCCCGCTCACCGACGCCGACCTGTATTTCTTCAACGAGGGCACGCACCGCCGCCTCGCCGACAAGCTGGGCGCCCACCCCGGCGACGTGGACGGCGTGGCCGGCACCTGGTTCTCGGTCTGGGCGCCGAACGCGGAGCGGGTGTCGGTCGCCGGCGACTTCAGCGGCTGGGAGCGCGACCGCCATCCGCTGGCGCCGCGCGGCGGCTCGGGCGTCTGGGAGGCGTTCGTGCCGGGGGTCGGGCCCGGGGCGGTTTACAAGTTCCACGTCGTCTCCCGCTGGCGCGGCTACCGCGCCGACAAGGCCGACCCGTATGCCTTCCGCGCCGAGGCGCCGCCGCGCACCGCCTCGGTGGTCTGGGACCTGGCCTACGACTGGGAGGACGGGGAGTGGGCGGCGGCGGGCGCCGCGCACGACGCGCTGGCGGCGCCGATGTCGATCTACGAGGTCCACCTCGGCTCCTGGCGGCGGCTCCCCGAGGAGGGCTTCCGCTCGCTCACCTACCTCGAGCTGGCCGAGGCGCTGCCCGAGCACGTCGAAAAGCTCGGCTTCACCCACGTCGAGCTGATGCCGGTCATGGAGCACCCCTTCTACGGCTCCTGGGGCTACCAGGTGACCGGCTACTTCGCGCCCACGTCGCGCTACGGCACGCCGCAGGAGCTGATGACGCTGATCGAGCGCTTCCACCAGCGCGGCATCGGGGTGATCCTCGACTGGGTGCCGTCGCACTTCCCGACCGACGCGCACGGGCTCGGCTTCTTCGACGGCACCCACCTCTACGAGCACGCCGATCCGCGCCAGGGGTTCCACCCCGACTGGACGAGCTACATCTTCAACTACGGCCGGCGCGAGGTGCGGAGCTTCCTGACCAGCAGCGCCCTTTTCTGGCTCGACCGCTACCACGCCGACGGCTTGCGGGTGGACGGGGTCGCCTCGATGCTCTACCTCGACTACTCGCGCCACCACGGCGAGTGGCTGCCCAACGAGTTCGGCGGCCGCGAGAACCTGGAGGCGATCGTCTTCCTGCGCGGCATGAACGACGCGGTCTCCGAGGAGGCGCCCGGCGCGCAGACGATCGCCGAGGAGTCGACCGCTTGGCCGCTGGTCTCGCGCCCGACCTGGGTCGGCGGCCTGGGCTTCGACTTCAAGTGGGACATGGGCTGGATGCACGACGCGCTCGACTACTTCGCGAAAGACCCGGTGTACCGCAAG
>DASWHY010000375.1:0-5791 GCA_036397955.1 Thermoanaerobaculia bacterium
TTGGGAGGGCTGGTGGGGGTGGCGGCTTCAGAGCCGTCTCGTGTTCAGGGGTGGCCGGGCGTGGACGTAATACTCGACTGATCTCCGGAGTTAACGGTTCGCCGGGGCCGTGCGGCTCGTCTTCAGAAGGCAACGTCGAGCGACGAGGTGACTGCAGGTTCACCAGAAAGCCAACGACTGCTACGAGACCCGCTGCGACGCCTATCAAGACGACCAATGGATGGTCGCCCCATGGCTTCCAGTGTTTGGGCGGCCGGTTGGGCTTCTTGACCACGATTAGGTACCGAGTGACGCCTAGCGCTCCAGCGCTCGGCGGCCGACGGGGTGGGTCATAACCGCCCCGGTGCTACGGGCCTCTTATACTGTACCGAAAACGAACCGTGAAGCCGGTTCCATGCTCAGGAGCATCGGGCGCGCGGCCGAGAACGTGGGCGGGCGCGGAGGGTGCATCCAGGACGTGCCGAACTTGTCCCGGAGCATGGCGAAGCGGGAGGCGAAAAACGTCTCCTCCATCTTCATGAAGATCTGACCGCCGTCGGCAAGCAGGGCATAGAGGCGATCCGCTTCCTCGTCGCTGTCCAGGCGAAGGGTCAGATAGGCGCTGCGCATGGGCTCGGCTCCGGGAACGTCTGCTCCCATGAGCACCGTCTTGCCGATCTCGATGCGGGCGTGCAGGATGGCCTGCTTCCAGTTGGCCGGTACGTTGGTCTGATTCGGCTGTTCGCCGTGCGTCATCATCATCGTGATCTTGCCGCCGAGGTGCTGCTCGTAGAAGCGGAACGCCTGCTCGCAGTTGCCGTTGTAATTGAGGTAGATGTCCAGTTTCATCAGCTCCCCTTTCGCCACCAGGCTCGCGTACGACGGTACCCGCCGCCGGTACGCTCGTACCGCGCCGAGGGACCGCGGGACCGAGCGCCGGTACGCCGGGACCTGGCAAGAGTACGCCGGTACCGCCAGCCGGTACGCTAGTACCAGGCGCCGGTCCTCTGGTACCAAGTGCCGGTACGGCGGTACCGGGCGACGGTACGCCGGTACCAGGCGTTGGTCCTCGGGTACCAGGCGGTGGTACCGGCGTACCAGGCGACATTTGTCCTCGGATGTTTCCCGCTCGGCTAGACTTCGCCGGTCGCCATGTCGGCCACCGATCGCCGCCGCCTGCGGCTCTTCCTGCTCGGCCTCCTGCTGCCGTTCGCCGCGCTCCGCCTGCTCCTCCACGCCTCGCCGAACGCCAACTTCGACGTCGGCGGCTACAACGTGCACCACCTCTTCACGGGGCTCCTGTTGGTGACCGCGGGCGGCGTGCCGCTGGCCGTCCGGCGGGGCCCCGAGCGCCTCCTCGACCTCTGCGCCGGGGTCTTCGGCGTCGGGCTCAGCCTGGCGCTCGACGAGTGGGTGTACCTCATCGCCACGGACGGCAGCGACGCCTCCTACCTCCTTCCCATCTCGCTCTGGGGCGGGGTCGTCATGGTCGGGAGCGCCTGCGCCTATGCGATGCTCGTCTCCCGCCAATGATCGACCCGGCGCTGCCGCTGATCGACCTCCACCGCCACCTCGACGGCACCGTCCGCCTGTCGACGATCCTCGACCTCGGCCGCCAGCACGATCTGCCGCTCCCGGCTTGGGACGAGGAGGGGCTGCGGCCGCACGTGCAGGTCGTCGAGCCCGAGCCGGACTTGATGTCCTTCATCGGCAAGTTCCGCTGGATGGTCGGCGTGCTGGCCGACTACGCCGCCTGCCGCCGCGTCGCTTACGAGAGCGTCGAGGACGCGGCGCGCGAGGGGCTCGCCTACGTCGAGCTCCGCTTCTCCCCCTGGTTCATGGCCGAGCCGCACGGGCTCGACCCGGCGGGGGTCGTCGAGGCGGTCGTGGACGGGGTGGCCGCCGGCGTGCGCGACTTCGGGGTGCCGGTCGGGCTGATCGGGATCCTCTCGCGCACTTACGGCCCCGAGATCGCCAAGCAGGAGCTGGCGGCGCTCTTGACCCAACGCGACCGCCTCGTCGCCCTCGACTTGGCCGGCGATGAGGCCGGCTTCCCCGGCGACCTCTTCGTCGAGCACTTCCGGCGCGGCCGCGACGCCGGCTGGCGGATCACGATCCACGCCGGCGAGGCGGCGGGGGCGGCGAGCGTCTGGCAGGCGGTGCGCGAGCTGGGGGCGGAGCGGATCGGCCACGGCGTGCGCGCCGCCGAGGACTCCGCGCTCCTCGACCACCTCGCCGAGCGCGGCATCGGCCTCGAGGTCTGCCCGACGAGCAACGTCCAGACGAGCACCGTCCGCGGCTACGCCGCGAGCCCGCTGCGCTCGTTCCTCGAGCGCGGCCTCCGCGCCACGCTCAACACCGACGACCCCGGGATCAGCGGCATCGACCTGCCCTGCGAGTACCGGGTCGCCGCCCCGGCCTGCGGCCTCACCCCCGAGCTGGCGCGCCAGGCGCAAGCCAACGCGCTCGCGGTCGCCTTCCTGTCCGCCGATGAGAAGGCGGCGCTCGCGGGCGCCGCCGGGGCGGGGTGACGAGCGAGTCGGCCGCCGCGCTGTTGGCGGTCGCGCAAGGGCGGCAACGCCGTGCGCGCGCTCGCCGTCGAGACGGACACTCTCAGCGAATGCAACACCGGCCGAGGAGAGCCCTCATGACCAGATCGCGCCAACTGACCCTGACCTGCCTGCTCGCGCTTGCCCCACTCGCCGCGGCTGCCGCGCAAGCCGACCACCACTCCCATGCGCAGATGCCGCCTGCCGGCGGCGCCCCCAGCGAGGCGGGCCAGGACGCCTTCGCCGCCCTCCAGGAGATCGCCGCCGTGCTCGCCGCCGATCCGGCGACCGACTGGGGCCAGGTCAACCTCCTGCGTCTGCGCGAGCACCTCGTGGACATGCACGAGGTCGTCCTGCGCGCGGCCGTCGAGGAGAAGCCGATCGACGGGGGTGTCGAGGTGCGGGTGACCGGCGCCGGCCGCACGTTGGAGGCGATCCGGCGCATGCTGCCCGCGCACGCGCGCTTCCTCGCCGCCGAGGGGCTGCGCCCCGAGATCCGCGACCTCCCCGACGGGCTCCTGCTCGCGGTGCGGGCCGACGACCCCGCGCGGCTCCCGCGCCTGCGCGCGCTCGGCTTCTTCGGCCTCCTGGTGAGCGGCCACAGCCACCCGCAGCATCACCTGGCGCTGGCCCGCGGCGGTCACCCGCACGGCGAGCGCCCCTGAGGGAGAGAGCCGCCGGACCGACGGCGTTATCCTTCGGTGCCGTGTTCGAAGAGCACCGCGGTCGCCTCCGGCACTATGAGTGAGAGCTCCGAGCTCGCCTTGGCGGTGGCCCTGGGGCTCACGCTCATCCCGCTCTTCTGGATGGGCGTCGTTTCGCTGATCGCCCGCCTTGGCGGCTGGGGCGCGCTCGCGGCGGCCTACGCGGCACCCGGCTCGACCTCGGCGCCGGGTACGCCCTGCTGGCGCGGCCAGAGCGGGACCCTGAGCGGGTACATGAACTACAACGGCGTGCTCCGCGTCTGCGCCGATCCGCGCGGTCTCGGGCTCTCGGTGATGGTCCTCTTCCGCCCCGGCCACGCGCCGCTCCTCATTCCCTGGTCGGAGATCGCCGCCAGCCACGCGGCGGGGTTCTTCGGCCCCTGGGTCGAGCTGCGGTTCGCGCGCGCCCCGCGCGTCGTGCTGCGCATTCGTCAGGGGCTTGCGGCGGCGGTGGCGGAGGCCTCGGGCGGTGCGCTGCGCATCGCACCGACGGGGGCGGACGCGGTGTGAGCGTGAAGCCGCCGGTCCGCCTCGAGCCGCTGGAGCCGCTTCACGCGCCGGCGGTGCAGGCGCTGGTCTCCGACCCGGCGATCGCCGCGACCTCCAACATCCCCGCTCCCTACCCGCCCGACGGCGCCGCCGCGTTCATCCGCGACATGGTCGCCAAGAGCGCCGCCGGGACGGACGTCGCCTTCGCGGTCCTCGCCGGCGAGACCCTCGCCGGCGTCTGCGGCCTGCACGCCGTCGGCGGCCGGCCGCGCAGCGCCGAGCTCGGCTACTGGATCGGCCGCCCGTTCTGGGGGCGCGGCTACGCCACCGCCGCGGCGCGCCTGGCGGTCGCCTTCGGGTTCCGCGAGCTGGCGCTCGACGAGCTGCGCTCCTCCTGCCTCGTGCGGAACCCCGCCTCGCGGACGGTGCTCGAGCGCGCCGGCTTCCGGCAGACCGGCGTCGGCGGCAACCCCGACCCGAAGTGGGGCCCCGAGGACCGCTTCCTCCTCGTCCGCCTGACGCGCGCCGAGTGGGAGGCTTCGCGTGCCTTCCCCGATCACTTCTCCGGCCACGCCGCGGACTACAAGGCGCACCGCCCCGGCTACCCGCCGGAGCTCTTCGCCCGCGTCGCCGCCCTCCCCGGCGCGCGCCGCCTCGCCTGGGACGCCGGCACCGGCAACGGCCAGGCGGCGGTGGGGCTCGCGGCGCACTTCGAGCGCGTCGTCGCGACCGACGCCAGCCCCGAGCAGCTCGCTCATGCCGCGCCCCACCCGCGGGTCGAGTACCGCCTCGCCCGCGCCGAGGGGGCCGGTCTCGCCGCAGGCTCGGTCGATCTGGTGACCGCGGCGCAGGCCCTGCACTGGTTCCGCTTCGACGACTTCTACGCCGAGGCGCGGCGCGTCCTCGCGCCGGGCGGCGCGATCGCGGTCTGGACCTACAACCTGGCGCGGGTGGACCCGGCGGTGGACCGGATGATCGACCGGCTGGCGTATGAGCTGGTCGTCGAGCACTGGCCGCCCGAGCGGTGGTGGGTGGACGATGAGTACCAGACCATCCCCTTCCCTTTCGCCGAGATCGTGATGGCGCCGCTGGCGCAGGAGGAGCGCTGGGACCGCGAGCGCCTCCTCCGCTACATGGCCACCTGGTCGGCCTGCCAGCGCTACCGCAAGGCGACCGGCCGCGACCCGCTCGACCTGATCCGCGACGACCTCGCCGCCGCGTGGGGGCCGGAGCCCGTGCGCACCCTCCGCTGGCCGGTCTTCCTCCGCGCCGGGCGCCTCCCCGGCATTCAGCGTGATTCGTAGTAGGACCGCACCACGGCCTCGGCCGGGCGGCCGAGGAGCTGGAAGTCCGGTCCGGGCTCGCCGCCGCGCCGCCGCGGGCCGCTGAAGACCTTCCAGACGTAGGTGCCGGCGAGCCAGGGCGGGCGCTCGAGCGCGGCGAAGAGCGCCTCGTAGGCGCGCGCCTGGTCCTCGACCGAAAGCTCGCCGCCTTCGACGTGCGGCTCGATCCAGGCGCCGCGGCGGGCGGGGAAGCCGACCTCGGTGAGGAGGACCGGCTTGCCGTGCTTCGCCGCCGCGGCGGCGAGCCGATCGCGCACCCGCGCGGCGCCCGCCGCGAGCTCCGCCGGCGTCGCCGCCGGCGACACCGCCAGCGGGAAGTAGGCGTCGACGCCGAGGAGGTCGAGGCGATCCCAGAACGGCGCGCGCTCGAGGTCGCCGTCCCAGTTGCCGGCGTAGGTGAGCGGCCCCGGGTAGAGCCGGCGCACGTCGGCGATCAGCCGCCGCCACTCCTCCGCCCGCCCCAGCGTGCGCGACAGCTCGACGCCGACCGCGAAGAGGTCGGCCTCCGCCCAGCGGGCGAGGAAGGCGTGGTGAAGGACGTAGCGGCGGTAGCTCCGCCACCAGTGCGCCCAGTCCTCCTCGCTCTGCATCGCGATCTCCCCCGGCCAGCTCTCATGGCCGACCCAGATGTGCGGCTTCCAGAGGACCGAGAGGCCGCGCGCCCGGCAGCGGCGGGCGGCGTGGATCAGGCCGACGTCGGTCTCGCCGCCGGGGCTCTCGTGCAGGA
>DASWHY010000376.1:0-5009 GCA_036397955.1 Thermoanaerobaculia bacterium
TGATCCAGGACGCCGACGGCAACGACGCGATCGCCATCAAGACGATGTCCTATTTCGGCATCTCCTACGACCACCGGCTGGTGGACGGCGCCGACGCCGACCGCTTCATGATCGAGGTCAAGCGCACGCTCGAAGAGGACACCTGGACCGAGCTGGAGCCGTACGGCTAGACCGCAGTAGCTAGCGCCGCGGGCCCGCCGCGGCGAGCCCCGCGAGTGCTTCCCGCAGCCGCTCCGGCTCGCGCGCCGCCTCCACGCCGTGGCGCCAGGTGCGCTCGGCCTCAGCCCGCTCGCCGGTTGCCAGCAGGGCCCGCCCCAGCTCGAGGTAGGCGTCGGTGAACGCGGGGTCGATCGCCAGCGCCCGCCGCAGCCGCGCGGCGGCCTCCCGCGGCCGTCCGCGCCGGCTCTCCACCCTCCCCAAGTCCATCCACGCCGCCACCAGCACCGGGCGCACCGCGACCGCCCGCTCGAGCGGCGGCACGGCCGCCTCGAGGCGCCCCGCGACGAGCTGCAGGTGGCCGAGGTTGGCGAGCGCCTCCGGCCGGCCGGGTTCGCGCGCCAGCAGGCGGCGCAGCGTGCCGATCGCCTCCTCCCGCCGGCCCTGCCCGGCCTGCGCGACGGCCAGCCACTCCTCGGCGAGTGCCTGCCCGGGGTGAGCGGCGAGGACGCCCGCCAGCGTCCGCTCCGCCGCCGCGAAGGAGCGCTGCGCGAGCTGCCCGCGCGCGAGGTCGAGCGCCGGCTCGACCGGGAGCGGTTGGAGGCGCGGCAGCGCCTTCTCGAGGTGCTCGACCGCGGCGCGCGCGGTGCTGACGCGGAGCAGGGCGGCTGCGCGATAGATCTCGCCGAGCGGCGGGGCCGGAGCGGCGGCCGGATCGAGCCAGCGGAGATCGACGAGCGACGGCTCGCGCTCGGCGCGCGGCGCCAGGAGCTCGGGGCCGCCGGGGCGGCGGGCGATCTTGTGGTCGGTCATGACGACGTGCACCACGTCCTGGGTGCGCCGCTTGGGCATGTGGCAGGAGACGCAGTCGGCGGTCGCGGCCGGTTGGCCCATCTCTCCGGCCCCGCCGCCGCCGTGCGCCAGGCCGGTGCAGGCCTCGGCTCCGTGGCAGGTGAGGCAGGCGGCGCGGAACTGCGCCGCCCGCTCCGGCTCCGCCACCTTGCGGTGCGGGTCGTGGCAGGTGAGGCAGCTCAGCCTCGTCCCGCTGACCTCAAAGCACCGGCTCTGGCGCAGCCGGTAGGGGTGGTGGTTGATCTCGAAGCGCTCCTCCGGCCGCTGATCCTCCTCCTCGACCTCCAGCTCCAGCCGGTGCGCGGCGAGCGGCTCGCCGGGCCGAAAGGCGTAGTCGCCGCGCCCGAAGCGGAGCACGCCCGGGACCACGACCGAGGGCTGCATGTGGCACTGGAAGCAGACGTCGTCGCGCCGCTCCGGCGGCAGGCGCCCCGGGTTGACGACTGCGGCGCGCACCGCGTCCACCGCCGCGCCGGCGAAGGCGCGGCGGACGTGCTCGGCGCCCGGCCCGTGGCAGCGCTGGCAGCCGATCCCTTCCGGCAGCTCGCGCGGGAAGACCTGCGGCGCCGCGTGGGCGTCGCTCCCGGCCGGGACGTCAGGGTAGGCGTTGTGGCAGACCATGCATTCCCGCCGCACGCGCCGCAGCACCCCTTCGTGGTCCGGGCGGTCGAAGCCGGGGGCCATGCCCCAGCTCTTCGTCTGGGTGTACCAGGCGAGCGGGAGCTGGTAGAGCTCACCGCCGGGGGTACGGTAGAGGTAGGTGCGGGCGTGGTTGCCGGAGCCGAGCACCCAGTCCACCTCCTGCTCGAAGACGTTGATCGGCTGGCCGTCGGCGGCGAGCTGGTCGCGGCGGAAGAGGAGGCGGTCGCCGCTCCGCCGCAGCGCGAAGCGCTGGCGCGAGGGGGCGTGGACGAAGGGCGGCGCCGCGAAGTCCTCGATCTCGGTCTGCGGGCGCGGGCGGTAGAACGACCGCGCCATCCCCACGTCCTGGAAGGAGCGCCAGAGGTCGCGGTGGCAGGTGCCGCAGACGCGGTCCTCCAGGTAGCCGGGAGCGGCGCCGGCGCTGACCCGATAGCCCAGCTCGGCGAGGGGATCGGGGGGCGGAGGATCGGCCGCGGCGGCGGTCCACGCGAGCGCGGCCGCCGCCAGCCCGGGCGCGAGGAGCAGGGCTCCGCGATGGGAGATCGCCATCTAGAATCCGCTGGATGATAGCCCCGGCCGCGATCTCGCCGCGCGTCACCCGCTGGGCCTTCCTCGGCCAGGTCCCGTACGCCGAGGCGGTGGCGCTCCAGCTCGCGGCGCGCGAGGGGGTCAAGCGCGGCACCGGCGAGGAGCGGCTCCTCCTCCTCGAGCACCCGCACGTCTACACGCTCGGTCGAAATGCCCGCGCCGCGGACGTCCTCGGGGGCGAGGAGTGGCTGCGCGCCCGCGGCATCGAGGTGGCGGAGTGCGACCGGGGCGGCCAGGTCACCTACCACGGGCCCGGCCAGCTCGTCGGCTACCCGGTGATCGACCTCCACCCCGACCGCCGCGACGTCCGCCGTTACGTGCGCGACCTGCAGGAAGTTCTGGTGCGGGCGCTGGCGGACTTCGGCGTCGCCGCCGAGGCGCGGAGCGAGCAGTCGGCCATCGGGGTGTGGGTGGGGAAGGAGAAGATCGCCTCGATCGGCGTCCACCTCTCGCGCTGGGTGACGACGCACGGCTTCGCGCTCAACGTCGCGACCGACCTCTCCTACTTCGCCGGCATCGTCCCCTGCGGCCTCTCCGGCGTCGGCGTCACCTCGGTCGAGCGCCTGACCGGCCGGCGCGAGGAGGTCGCGGCCGTCGCCGCCCGCTGCGCGCTCCACTTCGGGGAGGTCTTCGGGCGGACGATGCTGCCTTGAAGCCGCCGCAGCAGATCGCCATCGGCCTCAACGCGGTGATCGTGGCGGTCACCGCCGAGGTGCCGCGCATCCTGACGGTGCGCGCGCCGGGAGCGAAGGCCGCTCTCGACGCCCTTCCCTTCGGCCCGCTGGAGCCGGCCACCGACCGCACCCTCGACCGCGCCCTGCGCCGCTGGGTACGCGAGCAGACCGGCCTCGGGCTCGGCTACGTCGAGCAGCTCTACACCTTCGGCGACCGCGAGCGCGACCCGCGCGAAGCGCGCGGCGGGGCGCGACTGGTCTCCGTCGCCTACCTGGCGCTGGTGCAGGAGCGCGCCGCCTCCGCCGCCGGCGCCGAGTGGCGGGGGTGGTACGAATTCTTCCCCTGGGAGGACTGGCGCACCGGCCGGCCGCCGGTGCTGAGCGAGGGAATCGAGCCGGCACTGGAGCGCTGGATCGCGGGCGCGCCGGACGCCGCCGCGCGGCGCGACCGGCGGGAGCGGGCCGACATCGCCTTCGGCCTGCGCGGCGTCGGCTGGGACGGCGACCGGGTGCTTGAGCGCTACGAGCTGCTCTACGAGGCCGGTCTGGTCGAGGAGGCCTGGCGCGACCGAGCCGAACGAGAGCGGTCGCGTGCCGCGCCGCCGAAGCTCCTGCCGAGCCGCCCGATGGTGCTCGACCACCGGCGCATCCTGGCCACCGCGCTGGGCCGCCTGCGCGGCAAGCTCAAGTACCGGCCGGTGGTCTTCGAGCTGCTGCCGCCGAGCTTCACCCTGCTCCAGCTCCAGCGCGTGGTGGAGGCCCTCGCCGGCGTCCGCCTGCACAAGCAGAACTTCCGCCGGCTGGTGGAGACCGCCGGGCTGGTCGAGGGCACCGGCCGGCAGGAAACCGAGACCGGCGGCCGGCCCGCCGAGCTGTTCAGCTTCCGGCGCGAGGTGCTGCGCGAGCGGCCGGCGCCCGGCATTTTCACCGCGCCCCGGAGGTTGTAGGAGTCAGATGAGCATGGGTTGACAGCCCAAATGCTCATCCGTAGCATAAGCGTCCAGGCCGGCTTGGCCGGCCTTTCTTCGTCCCCTCGTTATGCTCAGAGTGAGCATTATCGAGGCGAGAGGAGAAGAGATGATCTCAACCGAAACTCGCACGGCGCTGCCGGTGCTCGACTACACCCCGGAGGTCGCGCGCGCCACCGCGCCAACCTACGAGCGGGTGCGCTCGGTCATCCCGGCGATCGAGTGGCCGGTCCATGCGCCGTACGTCGCCGCCATCCAGGAGTGGAAGCAGCGGCGCAACGCGGTCGTCCTGGCGCACAACTACCAGACCCCCGAGATCTTCCACGGCGTCGCCGACGTCACCGGCGACTCCCTCGCCCTGGCGCAGCAGGGGGCGAAGACCGGCGCCGACGTGATCGTGCTGGCCGGCGTCCACTTCATGGCCGAGACGGCGAAGATCCTGTCGCCGCAGAAGACCGTCCTGATCCCCGACCTCGAGGCCGGTTGCTCGCTCGCCGCCTCGATCACCGGCGCCGACGTGCGGCTCTTGAAGGAGCGCTACCCGGGCGTGCCGGTCGTCACCTACGTCAACACCTCGGCCGAGGTCAAGGCCGAGTCGGACATCTGCTGCACCTCGGCCAACGCGGTGGCGGTCGTCGAGTCGCTCGGCGTGCCGCGGGTCATCTTCCTCCCCGACGAGTTCCTCGGCCGCTGGGTCGCCACCCAGACCGAGGTCGAGATCATCCTCTGGCGCGGCCACTGCGAGGTGCACGAGCGCTTCACCGCCGAGGAGCTGCGCGCCTACCGCGAGCGCTTCGGCGCCGAGGGCATCGAGATCCTCGCCCACCCCGAGTGCCCGCCCGACGTCCTCGCCGAGGCCGACTTCGTCGGCTCGACCGCCGGCATGATCCGCCACGTCGGCGCCACCCGCCCCAAGCGGGTGGTGATGGTCACCGAGTGTTCGATGAGCGACAACGTCGCGGTCGAGTACCCGGACGTCGAGTTCGTACGCCCGTGCAACCTCTGCCCGCACATGAAGCGGATCACGCTGCCCAAGATCCTCTGGTCGCTGCAGAACCTCGAGCACCGGGTGGAGGTCGCGCCGGAGATCGCGGCGCGGGCGCGGCGGGCGGTCGAGCGGATGCTCGCC
>DASWHY010000377.1:0-2288 GCA_036397955.1 Thermoanaerobaculia bacterium
GAGCTGCTGGCCGCCGGCGGCCGCCCGCCGGGGCTCGCCGCCCTGCTCGCCAGCGACGACCCGGCCTCGCGCCTCTACGTGGACACCAAGGAGAAGGCCGCGGCGGAAGTCGGGATCCGCAGCCGCACCATCCGCCTGCCCGCCGACGCCGGCGAAGGACAGCTCCTCGCCGCCGTCGAGGCGCTCAACCGCGACGACGCGATCGACGGCATCCTCGTCCAGCTCCCGCTGCCAGCCGGGATCGACGAGCGCCGGGTCCTCGACCGGGTGGACCCGGCCAAGGACGTGGACGGCTTCCACCCGGTCAGCGTCGGCCGCCTCTGGCTCGGGCGCTCCGGCTTCGTGCCGGCGACGCCGCGCGGCGTCCTCGAGCTCCTCCGCCGCTCCGCGGTGCCGCTCGCCGGCCGCCACGCGGTGGTCGTCGGGCGCAGCGACATCGTCGGCAAGCCGCTCGCCGCTCTCCTCCTGCGCGAGCACTGCACGGTGACGGTCTGCCACTCCCGCACCCGCGACCTCGCCGCCGTCACCCGCGCCGCCGACCTCCTCGTCGCCGCGGTCGGCCGCCCCGCCCTCCTCGGGCCGGAGCACGTGCGCGAGGGGGCGGTGGTCGTGGACGTGGGGATCAACCGGATCGACGATCCTGCCGAGGTCGAGCGTCTCTTCCCCGGCGACGCCGAGCGCCGCGAGCAGCTCGCGCGCCGGGGGCACGTCGTGGTCGGCGACGTGGACTACGCGCGCGTCGCCCCGCTGGCCGCGGCGATCACGCCCGTCCCCGGCGGCGTCGGCCCGCTGACGGTAGCGATGCTCCTGGCCAACACCCTCGACGCCGCCCGTGCCCGCCGGGGCGCGGCGGCCTCCGTCTCCACCTCCCGGTGAGCGCGCTGCGCGTCGGCCTCACCGGCGGGTTGGCGAGCGGCAAGTCGACCGTCGCCGATCTCCTCGCCGAGCGCGGCGCCCGGGTGATCGACGCCGACGAGCTGGTCGCCGACCTCTACCGCCCCGGCGCCCCGGGGACCGCGGCCGTGCGCGCGTTCTTCGGCGACGCCGCGCTGGCGCCGGACGGCGCCGTCGATCGCGCCGCGGTGGCACGGCGCGTCTTCGCCGACGCCGAGGCCCGGCGCGCCCTGGAGGCGGCGATCCACCCGCTGGTCCGCCGCCGCTTCGAGGAGGTCGCCGCGGGCACGGACGGCATCGTCGTGCTGGAGGCGACCCTCCTGGTCGAGGCCGGCTACGGCCCGGGCTTCGACCTCATCGTGACGGTCGAGGCGGACCCCGAGGTGCGCTGGCGCCGGGCGGTCGCGCGCGGCATGGACGAGAGAGAGGCGCGGGCGCGGCTCGCGGCGCAGGGGGAAGGGGCCGCCCGCCGCGCCGCCGCCCACCGGGTCCTCCGAAACGACGGCGACCTCGCGGCGCTCACGGCGCAGGTGGACGAGCTCATGACCGAGCTGGGGCAGATGGCGGCGCTGCGCGAAGGGGGCGCCGGCTGAACCCTCCCTTCCCCTTCGTCCTCGTCACCGGCAACCCCGGGAAGCTCGCCGAGGCCCGCCGCCTCGCCGGCCCCGACCTCGAAGCCGTCGCCCTCGATCTCCCCGAGATCCAGTCGCTCGACCTGCTGGAGGTCCTCCGCGCCAAGGCCGAGGAGGCGTGGCGCCGGCTCGGGCGGCCGCTGGTCGTCGAGGAGGCGGGGCTGGAGCTCGCCGCGTTCAATGGCTTCCCGGGACCGCTCGTCAAGTGGATGCTGGACGCGGTGGGCGCGGAAGGGATCGCCGGCGCCGCGGCGGCGCTGGGCGACGTGCGGGCCACCGCCCGCTGCGCTCTCCTCGCCCGCTCCGCCGCGGGCGAGCTGGTGGCGGAGGGCGCGGCCGAGGGGACCCTCGTCCTCCCCGGCCGCGGTGATCAGGGGTTCGGTTTCGACCCGGTCTTCCTGCCGGCCGGCGAGACCCGCACGTTCGGCGAGCTCGCCGGCCCCGAGAAGGACGCCGCCAGCCACCGCGGCCGCGCCTGGCGGGCGCTGCTCGCGCGGCTGGTCAGCCCGCCCGCGCCGCCTCCCGGGCCACCTGGTCGGTGACGATCAGCGTGCCGCTCTCGCCTTCCAGCGCCGCCGAGAGGTGCTCGATGTCGGTGATCAGCACCCGGCGCCCGGTGGCGGCCACGAAGTCGATGGCGGCCTCGATCTTGGGGCCCATGCTGCCGGGCGGGAACTGGCCGCGGGCGAGCAGGCGCTTGGCCTCGGAGAGCCCCAGCACCGGCAGCTCCTCCTGGTTCTTCTTCCCGTAGTTCTTCATCAC
>DASWHY010000378.1:0-5945 GCA_036397955.1 Thermoanaerobaculia bacterium
TTATCGTCATCGCTCATGATTGCCGCGCCTCCCTTGCTGCTGCTGAAGGAAGAACGAATCTCGATGGGATAGTCCCTCAGATATGCGATCTCGGCCTTCTTGCCCAACTACGGAGGTCCGCCGGGCCCGGCCGGACAAGGCACGGGCCGGGCGGAGCTAAGTCGCGGCAACGGAAGAGCTTTTGCGGGCAGACAGGGGGATCGCCGCAGCTGTGACGGCGAAGTTTCCGCCGCTTCCTAACTCCGCCCGGACGCCTCGGGTCGAGTTACCAGAGCCCCAGAACTCCGCCCGGACGCTCCGGGTCGAGTTACCGACGGCTCAGAACTCCGTCCGGGCCCTCCGGGTCGAGTTATCGACGCCTCAGAACTCCGCCCGAACCGTCCGGGCGGAGTTCTCGCCGTCCCACGAACACCCGCTGGGAGCCAACCAGAGCCGGGCCGTCCCCGCCGATCTCTCTCCGCTAGCTCAGCACCACCAGCGCCACCCGCCGGTTCTGCGCCCGGCCTTCGCGGCTGTCGTTGTCGGCGACCGGGGCGCTCTCGCCGTAGGAGATGATGTTGATGCGGTGGAGCGGGAACTTGTGCTGCTGCGACAGGTACCGCCGCACGGCCTCGGCGCGCTCCAGGCCGAGGTGCTCGTTGTAGGCCTCCCCGCCGATGGCGTCGGTGTGGCCCTGGATCTCGATGTAGACGCCCTTGCCCGCCGAGACGAGCCCGTTGGCGAATTCGTCTAGCGCCGCCTTGGCTTCCGGCGAGAGCTCCGAGACGTCGAAGCCGAACTTGACCTTCTCGTCGGTGAGCACGGTCTCGTAGAGGAGCTTGCCCTCGGCGAGCTTGCCGGCCTCGGTGGCCCGCTGCAGCGCATCCTGGGCGGTGCGCGAAGCCTCGCCGATCGCCTGCTCGTTGCGGCCGATGCGGGTCTGCGTCTCCTCGACCTGCCCCTCGACCTCGTCGACGCGGGTGTGGACCGCCTGGGTCTCGCCGCGGACGTATTTCTTGGTCGCGCAGCCGGCGCTGCCGACGAGCGCCAGCACGAGCGTGAGACTGAGTGTGATCGCTCTCATCGTCTGATCTCCTTTGTGCCTCCAGTGGACTTCGATTGGATGAAGCGGGAGGCCTCCCCTCCCTATCCCCCCGTGGCGTCCCCCGCCGGCGCGCGGGCCGGCGGCGGACCGGTGTAGCCGCGGCGGAAGGCCACGGCGCGGCGGCCGTCCCCAGCCACCGCCACCTGGAGCGGGCGGAAGCGGGAGCGGCCGTCCCCTGTCGAGAAACCGAGAACGTACTGGTGGCGCAGGTCGTCTTCGATCGCGGCCACGGCCTCCTTCAGGTCGTCGGGGCCGTCGACCGGCAGGTAGCGCCCGCCGGTCATGTGCGCCAGCAGGTTCAGCACGTCCGCATAGCGGTAGATCTTCTCACCCTGCGACGTCACGTCGTACGGGTTGCCGGCACGGAGCCCCAGGACGTAGACCGGGAGCTGCGCCTGGCGCACGATCCGCCGCGCCTCCTCGGGCCGGATGCGGCTGGCGTTGTCGAGGCCGTCGGTGACGAGCAGGATGAAGCGCTTGGCGTTGTGGCCGGCGGCCGAGATCCGGGGCAGGGCGGCCACCGCGTCGTGGAGGGCGGTGGTGCCGTAGGCTTCCCAGGAGTCGACCGACTGCCGCAGCGCCGCGACGTCGCCGGTGAACGGCACCTCGACCCGGCTCTCGTCGCCGGAGAAGCTGGCGAGGGCGAACTCGTCGCCGTCCTTGGCGCGGTCGAGGAAGTAGCGCACCGCCTCCTGGCTGGCGGCCAGCTTGCCGGAGTTCTCCATGCTGCCGGAGAGGTCCTGGAGGAAGACCAGCGAGGCCGGGGCGTCAGCGCGCGGCTCGAAGCTCTCGATCGCCACCCGGCGTCCCTCGACCTCCAGGCGGAAGTCGTCCGCCTCGAGCCCGCGAGCGTAGCCGCTGCCGGCCCGGACGACGACCGGCACCAGCACGTAGCCGACCGAGAAGGTCTCGCCGAAGCTGCCCACGGGCGGCTCCCCAGGGGCCTGCCCGGCGGTCGGCGCGGGCGGCGCCGCCAGGATGGCGGCGACGACGGCGGCCGCCGAGAGGAGCGCGCGGGCTCCACGGCGTGGGGCGGTGCGTGTCATGCGGCGGGCTGGCAGTGCAAACCGCGGGCCATCTTATGCATGGTCAGCTAAGTATGAGTCGCAGCGCTAAGCTGGCGGCGCGAGGAGGCCACCCCCCGATGAACGACCCCGTCGACATCCGCGACCTCTCGGTCAAGTGCGGCAACTGCAACACCTACCAGACCCTCGCCGGTTTCTCCCGGCGCGACGAGTGGAACGTCTACACCTACGAGTGCGAGAACGAGATCTGCGACCCGGCGGTGACCCGCACCCACGTCGAGGTGCCGCGCGAGCTCGACACCTTCGCGCGGCGCGACCCGGAATGGCGCGGCGGGCGGCGGCACGCCGGCGCCGAGCCCGAGGCCGGCTGAGCCCGGGGGGCTGTGCTACGCTTTCGCTGGGGCTGTCGCTCGCGCCCCAACCCCCGAACCAGCCGTCCACCCGAGACGAGGAGCCGATGACGAACATCGTCCACATCGTGGGCACCGGCACGATCGGCGAGCCGCTGATCGGGCTCTTCACCGACTTCCGCGACAAGATGGGGATCGACGAGGTCACTTTCCACAAGCGCACGCCGCTGGCCTCCGACCGCGCCAAGCTGGCGCATCTGATGAGCCGCGGGGTCAAGCTGGCGGTGGACAACGCGGTGCGGAAGGACTTCGAGAAGCTCGGCCACGAGGTCAGCTACGAGGCGCAGGAGGCGCTCGAGCGGGCCACCGTCGTCATCGACTGCACCCCGGCCGGCAACGAGAACAAGGAGAAGTGGTACAAGCACCTCTCCGGCGCCAAGGGCTTCCTCGCCCAGGGGAGCGAGTTCGGCTTCGGCAAGCCCTACGCGCGCGGCGTCAACGACGAGGTGCTGGTGCCCGGCGAGGACCGCTACGTCCAGATCGTCTCCTGCAACACCCACAACATAACCACCCTCATCAAGACGGTCTGCGACGACGGCGACGGCAGCGAGTACAACCTGCGCAAGGGGATCTTCGTCTGCATGCGGCGGGCGAACGACATCAGCCAGTCCGACAGCTACGTGCCGGCGCCCAACGTCGGCAAGCACGACGACCCGCTCTTCGGCACCCACCACGCGCACGACGCCCACCACCTCTTCGAGACGATGGGCAAGGACCTCAACCTCTTCTCGAGTGCGGCGAAGCTCAACACCCAGTACATGCACTCGATCTGGTTCAACCTCGACCTCGACCGCTCGATGGAGCTCGACGAGATCAAGCGGCGGCTGCTCGAGAACCCGCGCGTGGCGGTCACCGACAAGCGCTACGCCAACCTGATCTTCAGCTTCGGCCGCGACCACGGCTACTACGGGCGGATCCTGTCGCAGACGGTGGTGGTCATGCCGACCCTCATGGTGCGCAACGGCTGCGAGCTCTACGGCTTCTGCTTCACCCCCCAGGACGGCAACTCGCTCCTTTCCTCGATCGCCGCCGCGCTCTGGCTGATCGACCCGGACTGGGACAGCGTCGCGCAGCGGCTGGCGCCCTTGCGGCGCTGGCTGTACCGAGAGATCTAGACCGCCCGATGCGGCCGGTCGAGCTCCAGCTCCCGGGGCTCCGCCTCGAGGGGTGGTCGCGGGCCGGCGACGAGACCTGGTTCCGCGTCCACCCACCGGGGCTGGCGATCGACGTCGGGCGCGGAGCGCTGCAGCTCGGCGGGGCCGCCGACGTCTTCATCAGCCACGGCCACCTCGACCACGCCCTGGGGCTGCCGTTCGTCCTCTCCCAGCGCTCGCTCCATCGCGGCCTCTCGACCCGCGTCTTCTGCCCGCACGAGATCGCCGAGTCGCTGGCGGCGCTGGTGGCCGCCGCCGAGGGGCTGGAGCAGGCGCACTACCGCTGGGAGCTCGTGCCGCTAGCGCCCGGCGACCGCGCCGAGCTGTCGCGCGATCTCCTGCTCGAAGCCTTCTCGACCGACCACGTGGTGCCGACCCTGGGGCTCCACCTGATCCGCAAGAAGCGGCGCCTCGACCAGCGCTTGGCGGGAGCGTCGCGCGAGGAGCTGGCGGCGTTGCGCGAGCGCGGCGAGGAGACGACGGAGATCGTCGAGGAGCTCGCCTTCGCCTACTGCGGCGACACCGGGCCGGCGGTCTTCGAGCGCGAGCCGCGGCTCTTCTCGACCGACGTGCTGATGCTCGAGTGCACCTTCTTGGGCGAGAGGCACCGCCAGCTCGGCGGCCGCTACAAGCACATCCACATCGAGGACCTGGCGGAGCGCGCGGCGCGCTTCGCGAACCGGGCGATCGTCCTCCACCACCTGTCGCGGCGGCACAGCGTCGGCGAGCTGCGTGCGGCGGTGGCCCGGCACCTGCCGGGGCTGGCGGAGCGGGTGCACCTGCTGGTGGAGGGGACGTGAGGGGGGCGAGGCCGCCGGGAGGGAGACCACCGGGGAGACCGCCGGGGAGACCGCCGCGAGGGCCAGAGCGCGGACCGCGCGGGCCGACGCGGGGGTCCCGCCGCGGCCCGCCCCGGGGACCGGAGCGCGGGCAGCGCGCTCCCGACCGGCGTGAAGGCGCGCGCCCGGTCGAACCGCGACGCGAGCGCCGCCCCCTGCCGTCGCGGGAACCGCGCCGCGCCGCGCCGCCGCCCGGCGCGCGGCTCGCCGGCGTCGAGGAGCTGGAGGTCTCGATCGAGAAGCTGGTGGCCGGCGGCGAAGGGCTGGCGCGGTTCGAAGGGGTGCCGATCTTCGTCCGCCGCGCCGCCCCCGGCGACCGGCTGCGCATCCGCCTCGTCGAGCGGCGCCCCGACTACGGCCGCGCCGAGATCGTCGAGGTCCTCGCCCCCGGACCCGACCGCCGCCCCGACCCCGTCCCGTCGCTCGCCGAGTGGGGCGGGTGCGACCTCCAGCACATCGAGGACGCCGCCCAGGCGCGGCACAAGGCGGCCGCGGCGCGCGAGACCCTGGAGCGGCTCGGCGGCGTGCGCCTGCCGGCGGCGCCGGCCCTCGTCACCGGCGACTCCTGGCACTACCGCCTGCGCACGCAGCTCCACACTGAGCCGGTTCGATCGGAGCCCGGGGGCGACGGCGTCCTCGTCGGCTACCACGCGCGCGGCACCCACCGCCTGATCCCGGTCGTCGAGTGCCCGATCCTGGTGCCCGAGCTGGAGCGCTTCGTCCTCGGCCTCTCGCGCGAGCTGCCGGCCGACGCGCCGCGGCGGCTGGACGTCGCTTGCGGCGACGGCGGCGCGATCTCCATGGCGCCGGTCGTCGCCGGCCAGCCGCACGGCGAGGTGGCGGTCGAGGCCGCCGGCTCCGTCTACGCCTACGACGCCCGCTGCTTCTTCCAGGCCCACCGCGGCCTCCTGCCGCGGCTGATCGAGACCGCCGTCGGCCCCTGGGAGGGGGGCGAGGCCTACGACCTCTACTGCGGCGTCGGCCTCTTCACCCTGGCGCTCGCCCGCCGCTACGGCCGCGTCGTGGGCGTGGAAGGCGACCGCATCGCCGCCCGCTACGCCCGCAACAACGCGCGCAAGAACCGCCTGCCCAACGTCGAGGTCGAGTCGAGCGCCATCGAAGGCTGGATCGACGCCCTCCCCGCGGCCCCCGACCGCGTCGTCGTCGATCCGCCGCGCACCGGCCTCACGCCGCGCGTCCGCCGCGCCCTCCTCGAGCGCCCCGCCGGGCGCCTCACTTACGTCTCCTGCGACCCCGCCACCCTCGCCCGCGACCTCGCCGTCCTCCGCCGTCTCTACGCGGTCGAGAGCGTCACCCTCCTCGACCTCTTCCCCCAGACCGGGCACATCGAGACGGTGGTGCAGATGGTGCGGGCATCCAGCACCCCTGCCTGAGCGGTTTCCGCGCCGGAGCCTGCCGTGTCTAAGCCTTCA
>DASWHY010000379.1:0-15629 GCA_036397955.1 Thermoanaerobaculia bacterium
CGCCGCTCCCAGGCCTCGCGCACGGCGCGGGCGTCGGCGAGGGTCTCGCCGCCGAAGACGTGCGGGTGGCGGGCGACCATCTTGGCCTGGATGCCGTCGACGACCTTCTCCAGGTCGAAGGCGCCGCGCTCCTCGGCCAGGCGGACGAGGAAGGCGATCTGGAAGAGGAGGTCGCCGAGCTCGCCCGCGAGCTCGCCCCAGTCGCCGGTGTCGATGGCGGCCGCCGCCTCGTGCGCTTCCTCGAGCAGGTAGGCGCGCAGATCAGCCGCGCCCTGCTCGCGGTCCCAGGGGCAGCCGTCGGGCGCGCGCAGCCGCGCGACGAGGTCGATCAACCGGCGCATGCTACGATTCTGAGCCTTCTCGGGAGGAGCAAGGGCGCCGTGAGCGAGAAGGAGATCAAGGTCCACGACAAGCGGATGTTCACGCCGGACGGCGCGCTCCGCGAAGAGTACCGTTTCCTCGACGAGAAGGCGACCGCGGCCGCCGGGGCGCCGCCGGAGCCGGCGCCGGTCGAGCCGCCGCCCCCGCCGCCTCCACCGCACGCCCCCGAGTCCGATCCCCGCCGCCGCGGCGCCTCCCCCCCGCCGCCGCTCGAGCCGGAGCGCGAGAGCGGACCGCGCCTCGAGCTGCCCGGCACGCCGCCCGGCCTCGGCCCCACCTTCTACGACCTCGCCGCGATGATCGCCGAGCCGGTCGCCATCTACCTGGGCGACGTCGAGCTCCCCGACGGCCAGACGGCGGAGAACCTCGAGATGGCCCGCCTCTACATCGACCTGCTCGAAGTGCTGCGGCAGAAGACGGCGGGGAACCTGACGGTCCAGGAGAACGCCTTCCTGGAGGACCTGCTCTATCGCTTGCGGGTCCGCTATGTCCAGAAAAGGGGCTAGGCGCGAAGGCTTTCGCGCCGGCCGCGCCGCTCTCGCCGCCGCTGCTCTGGCGCTGCACCTCGCGAGCGCGGCGGCCTTCGCGCAGCCGCCCCCGCCTCCCCTCCCCGCCCCCGCCGTCCAGCTCACGCCGCCGGTGCAGCAGGCCCTCCTCCGCCTGCAGGAGGAGTGGCTGGAGTGGATCAGCGAGTCCTACCAGGGGCGCGAGGAGCGGGCGGAGAGGGTGGTGACGCGCCTCCTCGAGACCGCCCGCCAGGCCGGCATGAGCCGCCTCCCCGACCTCGCGTTGGCCGCCCTCGTGCCGGCGGTCGAGTGGGCGGAGAAGGGGGACTTCGCACGCGCCCGGCTCGGCCTCGCCGCCGCCGAGCGGCTCGACCCGGGGCGGCCCGAGACCGCCTTCGCCGCGGCGCGCGTCGCCGCCGAGGAGGGGCGCTTCCACGCCGCCGCGGCGTGGACCGCGCAGGCCTACGCGCGCCTCGCCCGCCATCCAACGCTGCGCGGCGTCTGGCTGCACGACGCCCTGGTCTGGCTCTGGACGGCGCTCGTCGCCGCCGGCGTCCTCTGCCTCGCCCTGCTGATGGCGACGCGCGGCCGGCGGCTCGCCGGCGATCTGGCGGCGCTCCTCGGGCGCCGCCTGCCGCGGCCCTTGGCCCTCGCCGCCGCCGTCCTCCTCCTCGTCTGGCCCGCCGCCCTCCCCGGCGGCCCGGCCTGGCTGGCGCTCTACTGGGCGGTCCTCCTCTGGGCCTACCTCTCGGCCTCGGAGCGGGCGGTGGTGGCGGCGCTGCTCCTCCTCGCCGGGGCGGCGCCGCTCCTCCTGGGCGCGCAGGGGCGGCGCGTCGCGGTGGCGGTCTCGCCGCCGATGCGCGGGGTCGAAGGGGTCGCCGGCGGCCGCCTCTACGGCGCCCTCTTCAACGACCTCGCGGCGCTGCGCGCGGCGCTGCCCGAGCACCTCGCCGTGCGCCAGCTCCTGGCCGACGTCCACCGCCGGCTCGGCCAGTGGGAGCTCGCCCGCCCGCTCTACCGCGAGGTCCTGGAGCGGGAGAAGGAGAACACCGCCGCCCTCCTCGACCTCGGCGCCTACTATTTCTACAAGGGCGACTTCGGCGGCGCCATCCAGCACTTCCAGCAGGCGACCGCGGCCGACCCCGAGAATGCCGCGGCGTACTTCAACCTCAGCCGCGCCTATTCCGAGGCCTATCTCTTCGACGAAGGGCAGCACGCCCTCCGCCAGGCGCAAGCGCTCGCTCCCGACCTCGTCCCCGGTTGGATGAAGAACATCGAGCAGCGGGTCGTGGTGGAGGACGGCGGCGTCGCCCGCATCCCGGAGATCCGGCGCCAGCTTCTCGCCCGCGCCGCCGCCGCGGCGGGCGCCGGCGCCGGGCGCCTGCCGCGCGCCGCCGCCCTCCTCCTCGCCGTCCTGGTGCTCGGCGCCGCCTTCGGCCTGCGGCGCATCCGCGGCGCGGTGGACGAGGACGACACGCCGCCGGCCGCCGCGGCGGGCCGCGGCGCCGGCTGGCGCCGCGCTCTCCTCCCCGGGCTCGCCGCCGCCGAGGCAGGGGCGGGGTGGCGCGCCTACTGCGCGCTGCTCGTCCCGGTCGCCCTTCTGCTCCTGCCGCTCGCCTCGCGCATCGGCTACCGCGTCCCCTGGGGGCACGACCCCGGCGGTGCCGCGGCCTGGATCGTCGCGGCCGCCGGCCTCCTGGTCTATCTCGGGGCGCGGCTGCGGAGGGAGTTGCGTGGCGGTTGAGGGGACCCTCGGGGTCTTCCGGCTGCCCGAGATCCTGCAGCTCATCGCGCAGCAGGGGAAGACCGGCATCCTCACCGTGCAGGGGCCGCACGACATGGTCGCCATCTCCTTCCTGCGCGGCGACATCGTCTACGCCGATGCCCTGAACCAGCCCGCCGAGGAGGGGCTGGAACGGGTGCTGGTGGGCGACGGGCTGGTGCGGCGCGAGGATCTCGCCCGCGCCGCCGCCGAGATCCAGGCCGGAGGCGGCCGCCTCATCGACGTCCTGGTCGAGCGCCAGCACCTGTCGCGCCCGGAGCTCTTGGAGGCGCTGCGGCTCCAGACCTTCCGCCTGCTCGAGCAGCTCCTGCTCTGGCAGGAGGGCGACTTCAAGTTCTTCAGCGGCGAGGAGGTCTCCTACGAGGAGGGCTTCGCGCCGATCCGCGTCCAGGACCTCCTCATCCGCTCGGTCGAGGACCTGGAAGGAGAGGCGCTGCGACCGCCGGCTCCGCCCCCGCCCCCGCGGCCGACCCTGGTGCCCGTGCCGCCCGAGCCGGCGCGGCCGCCGATGTCGATTGCGCCGCATCCAGTCCCGCCGCCGCCGCCGGCCGCCGCACCCGTCGCGGTCGAGCCGCGCCGCGAGGCGGTCATCGTGGTGCCGGAGGAGCCGGCCGCCGCGGCGGCTTCCGCGGGCGCGGCCGCGGTCGTCCGGACGCCCGGCTGGCCGGCGGCCTTGCTCGGCGCCGCCCTCGCCGTCTCCCTCGCCGCCGGCCTCCTCCTCGCCCCCCAGCGCGTCCTTCTCCCCCTCCCCTTCCAGCGCGGCGAGCGGGAGGCGCTCCTCGCCGCGCAGCGCGCCAGCCTCTACGCCAAGCTCGACCGCGCGGCGCGCACCTCCTTCGTCCTCGACGGCCACTTCCCCGAGCGGCTCGAGACCTTGCGCACCCGCGGCCTCCTCGGCGCCGCCGACCTGCGCGACCCGGCGGGGCGTCCGCTCGCCTGGCAGGGTGGGCAGGAGTCGTACGCGGTGCGCCCCGCGGCCGCCGCAGGGCCGCTCGCCGCCGGGGCCGGGCGCGGCACGATCCGCGGCGACTTCCAGCTCGACCCGGAGTTCCTCTCCGCCCGTCCCGAAGGGCAGGCGGCGCAACCGCTCGTGATCCTCGACTGAAATCCCTCCCGAACCGGAATAAATCTCAGTCTCCAGTTGTCAATGAGCGTAGCGCCAATGTTGACAGGCGCCGACTAAGGTTTTAGACTTTCCGGCCATGACATCCGGAGAGGAGACGACGTGAGCAAGATCATCGGCATCGACCTCGGCACCACCAACAGCGTGGTCGCCGTCATGGAAGGCGGGGAAGCCAAGGTCATCCCCAACGCGGAGGGCAACCGCACGACGCCCTCCGTCGTCGCCTTCACCAAGTCGGGCGAGCGCCTGGTCGGCCAGGTGGCCAAGCGCCAGGCGATCACCAACCCCACGAACACCATCTTCTCGATCAAGCGCTTCATGGGCCGGAAGTACGACGAGGTGAGCGACGAGATGAAGATGGTCCCCTACGAGGTCGAGCGCGGCCCGAACGGCGACGTGGTCGTCGTCGTCGAAGGCAAGCGCTACTCGCCGCCCGAGATCTCGGGCATGATCCTGCAGAAGCTCAAGCAGTCGGCCGAGGACTACCTGGGCGAGAAGGTCGAGCGTGCCGTCATTACCGTTCCCGCCTACTTCAACGACTCGCAGCGCCAGGCCACCAAAGACGCCGGCCGCATCGCCGGCCTGACCGTCGAGCGGCTGGTCAACGAGCCCACCGCCGCGGCCCTCGCCTACGGCCTGGACAAGAAGAAGGACGAGGAGATCGCCGTCTACGACTTCGGCGGCGGCACCTTCGACATCTCGATCCTGGAGGTCGGCGAAGGCGTGGTCGAGGTCAAGGCCACCAACGGCGACACCCACCTGGGCGGCGACAACCTCGACCAGCGGATCATCGACTGGCTGCTCGAGGAGTTCAAGAAGGACCAGGGGATCGACCTCGGCCGCGACGCGATGGCCAAGCAGCGCCTCAAGGAGGCGGCCGAGAAGGCCAAGATCGAGCTGTCGACGGCGCAGGAGACGGACATCAACCTCCCCTTCATCACCGCCGACGCCTCCGGCCCCAAGCACCTCAACATCCGCCTGACGCGACCCAAGCTCGAGCAGCTCGTCGACGACCTGATCCAGCGCTCGGTCCCGCCCTGCAAGCAGGCCATCAAGGATGCCGGCCTGGAGGCCAAGGACATCGACGAGGTGGTGCTGGTCGGCGGCCAGACCCGCATGCCGGCGATCCAGAAGCAGGTCAGGGACCTCTTCGGCAAGGAGCCGCACAAGGGCGTCAACCCGGACGAGGTGGTGGCGATCGGCGCCGCTATCCAGGGCGGCGTGTTGCGCGGCGACGTCAAGGACGTGGTGCTGCTCGACGTGACGCCGCTGTCGCTGGGCATCGAGACCCTCGGCGGGGTGGCCACCAAGCTCATCGAGCGCAACACCACGATCCCCACCCGCAAGAGCGAGACCTTCTCGACCGCGGCCGACAGCCAGACCTCGGTCGAGGTCCACGTCCTCCAGGGCGAGCGCGAGATGGCGCGCGACAACCGCACGCTCGGCCGCTTCCACCTGGTGGGGATCCCGCCGGCGCCGCGCGGCATGCCGCAGATCGAGGTCACCTTCGACATCGACGCCAACGGCATCGTCCACGTCTCGGCGAAGGACATGGGCACCGGCAAGGAGCAGAAGATCACGATCAGCGCCTCCTCCGGGCTCGACGAGAAGGAGATCGAGCGCATGGTCCGCGACGCCTCCGAGCACAGCGAGGAGGACAAGAAGCGGCGCGCGCAGGTCGAGGCGCGCAACCGGCTCGACAGCCTGGTCTACTCGACCGAGAAGACCTACCAGGAGCAGAAGGAGAAGCTCGGGCCGGCCGAGAAGGGCGAGGTCGAGGAGGCGCTGGCGGCCGCCAAGAAGGCGCTCGAGGGGGAGGACGCGGGCGAGCTCGAGCGGGCCGCCGAGCGCCTCACCGCCGCGTCGCACAAGATGGCCGAGGCGGTCTACCGCCAGCCGGGCGGTGGCGCCGAGCCCGGCGCGCAAGGGGCGCAGGGTGCGGGTGGAGCGCAGGGCGCCCCGGGCGGCCAGCCCTCCTCGGACGAGGTGATCGACGCCGAGTACGTGGACGTGGACAAGAGCTGAGGCGTCGATTCGAGGATCGACATGGCCTTGAAGAAGATCTATCTGGAGGAGCTTTCGAGGATCCAGGAGCGGGTCAACAGCCTGCTCGAGCAGGCGCTCCTGGCCACCGAGTACGACGACGCGCAGGGGGGGGCGCCGGGCACCTGGAGCCCCCCCGTCGACGTGCTCGAGACCGAGAGCGCCTACCTCCTCTACGCCGAGCTGCCGGGGATCCAGCGCGAGGACATCGAGCTCGCGGTTCACGACCGGCGGCTGGAGCTCTCCGGCCGCCGGCCGCCGCTCGGCGAGAACCGCAACTTCCTGCGCATGGAGCGCAGCTACGGCCCCTTCCGCCGCAGCTTCGACCTCGGGGCGCCGCTCGACGCCGAGAAGATCTCCGCCCAGTTCCAGCAGGGGGTGCTGCGCATCACCATCCCGAAGCGCACGCCCACGCAGGTGCCGGTCGAGGAGGGGAGCTGATGGCCGGCCGGCGGCGCAAGGTCGAGAAGCGGTACGTGATGATCAGCGTCGTCGCCGAACGCTACGGCATCCACCCCCAGACCCTCCGCCTCTACGAGCGCGAGGGGCTGATCAAGCCGGTGCGCAGCGCCGGCAACACCCGCCTCTACGACGACGAGGCGATCCGCCGCCTCGAGACCATCCTCACCCTGACCCGCGACCTCGGCGTCAACCTCGCCGGCGTCGAGGTCATCCTCAACATGAAGGAGCGGATGGAGGAGATGCAGGTCGAGGTCGACCGCCTCCTCGAGTTCGTCAAGCGCGAGCTCCTCGACCGCCGCTTCGGGGTCGAGCGCCAGCACGCGCTGGTCAAGCTCCAGAGCGGCCCGCTCGCGCGCAGCGAGCGGCGCTAGCCGCCCTCCCGGCGCGCGCCGCGCGAGCGGCCGGCGCGCCGCCGCGTGCTACGATTTCGCCATGCCTCAGGTCGCGGCCCCCGACCCCTGCCCGCAGTGCGGTGGAAGGGGGTGGGTGGTGGAGCCGGACGGCGCCGCCGGCGGCGCCCGCCGCTGCGCCTGCCGCCGCCGCGACGCCAAGCCGCGCCTGCTCGAGGCCGCCGGCGTGCCGCCGCGCTACCGCGGCTGCCGGCTCGACAACTTCGACGTCTCGCAGGGACCCCAGGGGGCGCGCGACCAGCTCGTCGGCGCGCGCAAGACCGCCCGCCACTACGTCGAGGAGTTCCAGGGTGCGCGTGGAGAATGGCGGGGTAAGGGAGGACTTCTCTTCATCGGTCCGACCGGCGTCGGGAAGACGCACCTCGCGGTCGCCGTCCTCATCGAGCTCATCGAGCAGCTCCACCTCACCGGTCGTTTCGTCGACTTCACGTCTCTCGTCTACCAGATCCAGGCCACGTTCGACACGGATTCGCAGGACTGGCAGAGCCAGATCCTCGAGCCCTTCGTCAACGCCGACGTCCTGGTGCTCGACGAGCTCGGAGGGATGCAGCCCAGCCCGTGGGTCAACGACGTCCTCTACCTGATCGTCAACGGCCGCTACACCCGCCGCCAGCCGACGATCTTCACGACGAACTACCGTCTCGAGCTCGAGCAACGCCCGCAGGTGGATCTGGGCATGGTGCAGGAGAAGGAGACTTCCAGCCGGCCGAAGGACATTCTCGCCTGGCGCATCCCGGCCATGCTCCTCTCGCGGCTCCACGAGATGGCGGTGCCCGTCCTCCTGACCTCGGTGAGAGACTTCCGCGTTCTCCACGCCGCGCCCAGCGCCGCCGGCGCTGCCCGCGCCTCGTGAGCCCCCGCCTCTCCGCCGCCGCCAGCCTGCGCCGCGGCGCGGCCAGCCTGCGCGCCAACTTCGGCCTGGTCTGGCTCAACGGGGTCGGCCTCCTGCTCCTCTCGCTCCTCACCGCGGCCGGCGTCCTGCTGCCGATGCTGGCGCTCGGCTTCGACCTCCGCGCCGCCTACGACGTGCTGATCGAGAGCGATTTCGCGCCGCTGGCGCGGGAGCTGCCGGGGCGGCTGGAGACCCTGACCCCGGCCGTCGCCGGCGCGCTGCTCGGCGCGCTGGCGCTCTGGACGCTCGCCTTCCTCGTCTACTGCTGGTTCTTGGCCGGCACCTACGGCGTGCTCATCGCCGCCGACCGCCAGGCGCCGCCCGGGCCGCCCCGCGGCCGCCTCGCCTTCCGCACCTTCAGCGGCCGCGACTTCGCCGGCTGGGCGGGGCGCTACGTCTGGCGCTACTTCTGGGTGCTCAACGTCCTGCTCTTCCTCGCCACGCCGCTGCTCGTCGCGCTCGTGGTGTGGCTCGTGCTCACCGCCTACGGCGCCCAGCGCTGGGGCGCGGCCGCCGGCGTGGGGTTCGGCTGCGGCGGCGCTCTGCCGGTGGGCTTCCTCTTCCTCCTCTTTATGGTCTGGACCTGGGGCGCGCTGGCCGACGCGGCGCGCGAAGGGTCGGGGATCTGGGCGGCCATCCGCCACGGCCTGAGAGTGGTCGGCCGCCGTCCGGGCGCCCTCTTCCTGCTCGCGCTCTTCTTCATGCTGCTCACCGCGCTGGAGGCCGGCCTCGTGCTGCTGCCGGCGAGCCTGGCGATCCAGGCCCTGACCGAGGCGCGCTCCGCCGCGCGCGCGGGGGCGCTGCTCTCGCTCAACGCTGTCCAGTGGCTGGCGAACGCGGTGATCTCGACGCTCTTCGCCGCCGCCTACGTGGCGCTCGTGCAGTCCGAGCGGCGGGCGGAGACACCCGCCCTGCCGCGGAGCGCCGCCGCGTGAGCGGACCGCAGCGCCGTACCCGGCTCGCCGCCGGCCTCCTCGCCGCGGCGCTGGCCGCCGGCTGCGCCGGCTCGCCGCCGCCGGTGCGGACGACCGAGCGCCAGCCGCCGCCTCCCGCCGAGCCCGCGCCGCTCCCCGAGCCGGTCGAGCCCGCGGTCCCCGCCGCGCCACCGGCCGAGCCGCCGCCGGCGCCGCCCGGGGCGCTCGCCCCGGGACCGGCGGTGCCGGTGCTGCTCAAGGTCGGGATCGCCAGCGACCTCGCCAACCTGACCCTCCCCTGCTGCGAGGGGGAGGTGGTGGCCGAGTCCGCCGCGCCGGGGGAGCAGCGCTGGTCGATCTCCTCGCCGCTGCGAGTGGAACCGACGGCGGGAATCGCCGAGACCGGCAGCTACCGCATCCAGGTGGCGGCGCTGCGCGACGAGCGGCAGGCCCAGGAGCTGGCGCGGCGGCTGGAGCGCCAGACCGGCGTCAGCGGCGCCGCCCACTTCGACGCCGGCGTCGATCTCTACCGCGTGCGCATCGGCCGCTACGCGACGCGCGAGGAGGCCGACACGGCGCTCCGGCGCTTGACCGCCCGCGGCCTGGCCGGCGCCTTCGTGGTCAGCGAGGGGGGGCGGGTCTCCGACCCGGCGCTGCGCACGACACAGGCGGGGCGGACGGTGACCGTCCCCGGCCGCTGGCTCGCCGTCGAGGCCGCCGCCGGCAGCGGCCTCCGCCACGAAGGGCGGCGCTACCGCGGCCGGCTCCTCGTCTATCTCAACGACCGCGGCACCCTGAACCTGATCAACGAAGTGTCGCTGGAGGACTACCTGCGCGGTGTGGTGCCGAGCGAGATGGGGCCGGAAGCCTACCCGCAGCTCGAGGCGCTCAAGGCGCAGGCGGTGGCGGCCCGCACCTACGCCCTGCGCACGCTCGGCGAGTTCGCGCGCGAGGGCTACGACATCTGCGCCACGCCGCGCTGCCAGGTCTACAACGGGATGGAGGTCGAGCACCCGCTCTCCGACCGCGCGATCGCCGAGACCGCCGGCCAGGTGCTGCTCTACGAAGGGCGGCTGGTGGACGCCCTCTACAGCTCGACCTGCGGCGGCCACACCGAGGACGGCCACGTCATCTTTCCGCTCAAGCAGGAGCCCTACCTGAAAGGAGTGCCGTGCGTCGAGGCCGGTGTGGCGCGGCTGCCCGGCGACCTCACGGCGGGCGCGGCGTTCCCGGCCGGGATCACCGAGCGCCTGCTGCCGCCGTCGCCGGGGGTGGCGCCGCCGGCGGCCCTCGCCGCCCGGCTCGAGCACCTGGCGCTGCTCGCCGGCCTGCCGGTGCCGCGCGAGCGGCTGGCCTCGCTCGACCGGCGCGAGGTGCAGCGCTTCTTGACCACGCTCTTCGACCTCGGGACCGAGACCCGCCTCTTCGTCGCCGCGCCGGACATCCCCTACCTGTTGCAGAACCCGCCGCCGGGCTGGAGCGAAGAGGACCTGCGGCGCGCCGCCTACCTGATGAAGAGCGGGCTCCTGACCGGCCCGCCCGACCAGGTCCTCGACGCCGACGAGATCGAGCGCATGCTGCTGGGGCTCGCCGAGCTCCTCCACGTGGTGCGGCGGGAGGAGGCCTCGTACCTCTCGCTCGGCCCGCGCGCGCTCACCGTGCGCTCCGGCAAGGAGCACAAGACCTACACGCTGCCCGACCGGCTCGTCACCTTCCGGCGGGTGGCGGGGCAGACGGCGGCGGCGCCGCTCGCGCTGGTGCCCGGCGACGGGCTCGACCTCTACTGGCAGGGCGAGACGCTCGTCGCCCTGGTGCAGCAGGTGGAGCGCGAGGGCGTGGCCTTCGACCGCAGCAGCCGCTACAGCTCCTGGACGCGCTACCGCAGCGATTCCGAGCTGGCGAAGTCGATCGACACCCGCCTCCCCGGCCTCGGCTTCCGCGACTTCGAGGTGCTGTCGCGGGGCGTCTCGGGGCGGGTGGGGAAGATCCGCATCCACGGCGCGAGCGGCGAGACGGCGGAGGTCGAGGGACTGGCGGTGCGCTGGACGCTCGACATCCCCGACACGCTCTTCACCGCCCGCCGCCTGGAGCCGCCGGGGCGCGAGCCCGGGTGGCTCTTCTACGGCAAGGGGTGGGGGCACGGCGTCGGGCTCTGCCAGATCGGCTCCTACGGCATGGCGCAGCGCGGCCACGGCTACCGCGAGATCCTGGAGCACTACTACACCGGCGCCGAGCTGGGGCGGGTGAAGCTGGTCGACACGCCCGGCACGTAGGCCGGGCGCTGCGGACATGCCGCGAGGCGGCGGCCCCGATCAGAAGATCAGCGCGTAACCCACCTTGAAGAACAGCGTGCGGTCGGCCTGCGTCAGGTCGGTCGTCTGTCCGTTGAGCGACGGCTCGCCGAAGTGGTTGTCCGAGTAGCCCAGGAAGAGCACCGTCTGCGGGTTCAGCTTGTAGGAGAAGAGGAGCTGGTTGAAGAGGTGCCGGCTCTCGGGATCGACGCGCTCCAGATAGAGGGGGGCGTTGCGCTCGACGTCGCGGTACTGCGTCACCAGGCGCACGAAGGTGCGGACGTTGAACTGCCAGGTCAGGCGCAGGTCGCTGATGTTGGCGGTGAAGAGCTCCCCGTCCTCGACGTCGAGGCGCTGCCAGTTGTGGGCGAGCTGGAGGCGCAGGTGCTTGCCGACGTCGAAGCGGAACGAGGGCTTGACGAAGACCTGCTCCGCGGCGCGGGTGTTGGCGAAGTCCACCGTGTCGCCGATCGAGGAGTCGATGGTCATGAACAGCCAGCTCGTCGGCCGCACCTCGCCGTAGAACCAGAGGTACTTGTCGTCGAAGGTGCGGCCGGTGAAATAGCGGTCGCCGGTGCCGATGCCGGTGTTGAAGAAGCTCTGGTAAGGGCCGTTCCCCCACGTCCAGACCTCGCCGAGCCGCCGCAGCCGGTGCCCGTCGTGGTCCCAGGTGTCGCTGAGCTGGCTGCCGAAGTTGATGCGGCTGAAGCGCCCGCCCTCGTTGTAGAAGTACTTCTCGAAGATCGCCTGCTCGCGCCGAAAGTCGACCTGCGGGATGAAGCCGAGGTCGACGCGCAGGCCCTCGCCCATCTCCTGGTGCAGGAAATAGATCATCTTGTCGCGGTCGGTGTGCTGGTAAACGGCGCGCACGCCGTAGTCGTCGAAGGTGTCGGCCGGCTGGCCGAAGTCGCGCGCCAGCGCCAGCGGGTACTCGGTCTGCGAGCCGAGCAGCTCGATGCGCACCGCCTCCGTCCCCTTCCAGCGGAAGAGGGCGTCCACGCCGGCGACGCGGTTGTGGTAGCTGTCCCCCTCGCGCCCGGTGTAGAGGACGCCGATCGTCGAGGCGCCGGAGAGGTCGCGGCGGTAGCGTAGGATGGTCGAGGTGTTCTCCTCGTCGAGCGAAGTCAAGGCCGAGCTCTGGGCGCCGGGGATCAGGATGTTGCTCAGCCGGTCCTGCGCCACCACCAGGCCGACGGCGTTCTTCCCCTCCTTGCCGGTGAGCTTGAGCCCCCACTCGGGGTCGGCGATGTTGCGGCTGTGGACCGCCTGGACGCGGGTCTCGAAGAGGTCCGCGCCCTCGAGGAAGAACGGCCGTTTCTCGGGGAAGAAGAGGGCGAACTGGGTGTTGACGTCGAGCTGCGCGGCGTCGGCCTCGACCTGCGAGAAGTCGGGGTTGAGCGCGCCGGTGAAGATCATGTTGGGCGTGATCCCCCAGCGCGCGGTCAAGCCGAGGTCGGAATCGACGTCCCCCTCCTCGATGGCGCCGCCGGCGGTCTGGCGGGCGTCGGTGCGGCCGGCGGTGAGCGTCGGGTCGAGCTCGATGTTGCGCCCCGGCGTCACCCCTTCGATGCCCACCAGCTTCGCCCCCTGGCAGAGGTAGCAGTTGACGCCGCGGAGCTGCGGCACCAGGCCGATGCGGCGCCGCTGGTCGCGCGGGTGGATGCGCAGGGCGTCGATCCCCCAGGTCTGCACGCCGTCGGCGCGCGGGAAGCGGAGCGAGGAGAAGGGGACCGCGAGCTCGACGACGTACCCCTTCTCGGTCACCCGGCCGGAGGAGATCCAGATCGCGTCCCAGGAGTCGTCTTCGTTGCTCGTCACCTCGTTCTGCAAGAGGTCCATCTGCACGCCGAGGGGGTTGATGAAGAACTCGAAGGCACGGTTCTCGTCGTTGAAGGTGTCGAGCACGACGCCGACGAAATCGTCCTGGAAGGCGGAGTCGCGGTCGCTCAGGCGGGCGCGGATCGCCCCCGGCTGGGGGTCGAGCGCCTCGACTGCCACGTAGAGCTTCTCGGCGTCGTAGGTCATCCAGAAGCGGGTCTCGACCTGCGGCTTGACGTTCTCGCTCGGCCAGGTCTCGTAGGCCAGCTCGAAGGTGGGCTGCCCCTGCCAGGGCGCCTCGTCGAGGCGGCCGTCCACCGCGATCGCGGCGTCGGTGCGGTGGATCTGGTAGGTCGGCCGCGCCGCCGGTGCCGCCGGCTCCCCCTGCCGCGGCGCGGCGGCGGCCGGGCCGGCGCCGGCGAGCAGCGCCAGCGCGAGCGTCGTGGTGGCGGCGGCGCCCCTCCGGCGCCTGGGTCCCTGCGATCCCGTCATGACAGCTCCTCCTGTGTTCGACGGGAGATACCGTCCGCGGCGCGAAAGGTTTCACGCCGGCGGGGCCGCCGCGTTCGATTTACGGAAGATTTACGAGCGGTGAGCGCCGTTTACGAGGGAGCGGCTTCCGCCAGGTGGCGCACCCAGGCGGCGCCGGCTTCGCGGGCGCACAGGGCGAGCCGCCGGTTGGCGGTCCAGAGGGCCGTGCGCTCGCGCTCGGCGAGAGCGACGTAGAAGGCCTCCTGGCCGCGCGGCTGCCCCAGCCGCTCGGCCCAGTCGAAGGCCCGGCGCGCGAGGGGCAGGTCCACCGGCACGCTCTCGATCCCCAGGGCGAAGAGGCGGGCCAGCGCGCCCTTTCCCTCGGCGCGGGTGAGCACCTTCTGCGCGACGCTGCGCCGGAGCGCCGCCACCGCCTCGCCGGCCCACAGATCGGGGGCGATGAGCCGGGCGCCCTCCCGCCGCCAGGTCGCGAGCGCCTCGGCCGCCGCCGGCGCCCCCACCGCCGCCCGTACCGCCAGGTCCGAGTGGACGACGAGCGGCCGCGACGGTGCGATCAGCAGCGCCGGGTCGACCTCCTCTTCGAGCGCGATCACCGGGGAAGTCTAGCCCGTCGCGTCCAGGGGGAGAGGAGGAGGTGGGCCGGGAGGTAGAGCAGGAGCGGGTAGAGGAGCATCAGCGCCAGGACGTAGTGCTCGGCCTGGAGCCACCGCTGCTCGATCCCGAACGGGTCCCAGACCCAGTTGAGGTTGCGCGCGGGGTCGGTCAGGAGGAGGGTCGCCGGCAGGAGGAAGCAGGTGAGCGCCGTCTGCAGCCAGAAGCCGCGGCGGTCGTAGCCCAGGCGCCGTACGGCCCAGAGGAGGAGCGGCGGCAGCACCATGTGGAAGAGCGAGAGCGACCGCAGCCAGAGCGGCTCGGCCGCGTTGAACATGTACTCCGTGCCGCCGATCGGATGGTGCCCGGTGAGGAGCGCCGTCACGTAATCCACCGTCCAGAAGACCTGCACCAAGAGCACCCCCACCGCCTGCGCCGACAGCAGCAGCGGGCTCTCGATCCAGAGCGCGACCCCGACGAGAACGTTGGCCACGTCGCACAGCCAGAAGAAGTTCTCCAAGCCGCTGTGCAGCCAAACCGCCGGCACCCACACTGCCAGCCAGGCGGTGTAGAGGAGCTTCAGCCAGAGTGGAATACGGGAGGCCACCTCTCAGACGGGCTGCGCGTCCAGCCAGCGCCGGATGGCGGCGGTGAAGTCCCCGAAGTCCGCAGGAGCGTCCGCGAGATGGTCGAGCACACGGACAGGATCGAGCTCCGCATAGTCGTGGACGAGCAGGTTCCGGAAGCCGCCGAGCCCTCGAAGGCGATTCACCAGCTCGGGTGATAGAACACCGTGGGCGCCGAGCCGCTGAGCGATCTCCTCGTAATCTCGCGTGGTGACGCCGAAATGCGCGCTCAGGATGTGCTGCCCAATGCCGAAGAGGAGCTCTGCGCCGACCTGGAGACCACGCTCGACAAGCCAGCGATCGGGGAGGTCAACGAGAGCCGCGCGGTCGCGGGTTGAGAGCGCCGCGAGCTGCTCCACCACCTCATGGAGTCTCAGGAGCTTCTCTCGAAGCGCCTCAACTCGCAAGACCACGCTGCCGCTCCGCGAGGCGTTCGCCGGCGACTTGCCACTGCTGGTCTAGGTAGTACTTGAAATCCAGGTAGCGCAGGATGGCGCGCACCACGAACTCCGTATCGAGCCCTTCCTCCCGGGAGAACAAACAGCTTCCCCCGGTGGCAACTTCATAAGTGAGCACGACGGGCGCAGTATTCAGTGAGACGAGGTCGATCCCCGGTCCCGCCGCATCGCCGAGATCCGCACCGAGGTGCAGCAGCTCGTCGAACGTGAGCGGCGGCTCAGTGAGGACCGCCAGATCGACGTCGCCCACCGACGGACGCTCGGGATCGGCCGCGGAGCCGAAGAGGAATACTAGGCGCACGCGCGGATCGGCAGAGAGGAGCTCCGCGGCCCGCTTCGCGCGCTCGCGGGCGATCTCGTGCGAAAGCTGGGCTTCCAGGCTCATGTCAGACGACGTCTAGCGTAACTCAGCCGTTCGCCGGCGCGACGTAGGATCCCGCGGCGGGGCCTGGAGACGTTCCGGCGGATGCCGAGGATAACTCCTGCGCCGTCGCAGATAGCCCGGGCGCCGCCGGGGATCTTCCGGCAGCCGCTCGGGACAATCCGGCGCGCTCGGCCGGGTTCAGGCCGTGACCAGCTCGACCCCTTGCTCGGGGAAGTGGCCGTCGAAGGCGAAGGCGCGGGTGATGCCGGAGCGGCGCATGGTCTCGAAGCTCGAGCAGTCGACCAGGCTGAGGCGCCGGCGGGAGGCCGCCAGGAGGGCGGTGACGGCGGCGCGATGCGCCTCCTCGTCGATCCACGCGACCCGCAGGACCGGCACCAGGTCGTGCTGCAGCAGGCGGATCGCGGCGAGTCCCAGGCGGCTCTGGACCAGGGCGAAGGTTTCGACGAGCACGTAG
>DASWHY010000380.1:0-3536 GCA_036397955.1 Thermoanaerobaculia bacterium
GGCGAGGGCGTGGAAGATCGCCGCCTCGTGGTCGTCCGGCTGGCGGCGCGCCAGCTCCTCGACCGCCGCCAGGTAGGCCCGGGCGCGCGTCTTGTGGTCGAGCCGGTCGGCGTCGCGGTAGAAGGCGGAGATGGCGGCGACGTAGCCCTGCTCGCGCGCCGTCGGGGCGCCCAGCGCCGCCGCCTTCTCCGCCGCCGCGCGGCCGGCGGCGAGCTCCTGCTGCGTCGGCGGCGCCCAGATCGGGTGGTACCAGCTCATCGCGATCCCCCACTGCGCCATGGCGCAGGCGGGGTCGCGCTCGGCCACGGCGGCGAAGGCCGTGCGCGCCGCCTCGTAGCCGAAGGAGTGGAGGTGGGCGACGGCGCGCTCGAAGTCGGCGGCGACCTCCGGGCGGCAGGAGGTCGGGAAGCGCACGCTGCCGAGGCTCGCGGCGGGATGGGCGTGGTCGTGCTCGTGCCCCTGGGCGAGGACGGCGGGGGGCGCCGAGACGAGGAACGGGACGAGGGACGTCAGGACGAGTGCGGTCGGCAGCCTGCGGGTCATACCTCTAGAATATCCCCGCCATGCGCCTCCACGCCTTCCAGGGCCTGCGCTACGACCGTCCCGCCGACCAGGCCGGCACCCTCGCCGCGCCGCCTTACGACCAGATCGACGACCGGCAGCGCGACCGCTTCCACGCCCAGTCCCCGCACCAGTTCGTGCATCTGACCCGGCCGGTGGCGGGCGACGGCGGCGACCCTTACGCGCACGCCGCGGCGCTCCACCGCCGCTGGCTCGCCGACGGCGTCGTGGCGCGCGAGGCGCGGCCGGCGCTCTACCCCTACGTCATCGAGCTGGCCGGCGGCGCGGGCAAGCGCCTCGGGATCGCCGGCCTCGTCGAGCTGGAGGACGCGCGCGGCATCCGGCCGCACGAGCAGACCCTCGACAAGCCGTTCGCCGACCGCCTGGCGCTGCTCGAGGCGATGCGCGTGGACATCGAGCCGATCCTCCTCCTCGCCGAGGACGCCGGGCGCCTCGACGCCCTGCTCGCCGCCGACCTCGAGGGCGCCGAGCCGCTCGTCTCCTACCAAGACGCCGACGGCCACCGCCACCTCCTCTACCGGATCGACGACCCGGCGCGGATCGCGCGCTACCGCGAGGCGCTCGCCGGCCCCGGCGCCATCGCCGACGGCCACCACCGCTACAAGGTGGCCCAGCGCTACGCGGAACGCCACAGCGCCGCCACCGGCAGCGCAGCCGCCGCCAAGCTCGCGGTGGTGACCAGCCTCGACTCCCCCGCCCTGACGATCGACCCGATCCACCGCGCCCTCCGCGCGCCGGCGGACCTCGGCCCGCTCGCCCCGCTCGCCGCGTCGCGGGCGCCCTTCCGCGGCGGCGACGGCCGCGCCTTCGCCGCCGCCGTGGCCGCCGCGCCGCAGCCGGCCCTCGGCCTCTGGGTCGCCGGCGGCGAGCCGGAGGTCTGGAGCTTCGGCGGCGGGGAGCGCCCGGCGGTCGTCGTGCTCCGCGACGACGTCCTCCCCGCGCTCGGCCTGCGGCCGGAGGCGGCGACCGACGGCACCGTCGTCTACCGCGACAACCCGGAGGAACTCTGGGCGCAGGTCACCGGCGGCGAGCTCGGGACGGCCATCCTCCTGCCGCCGATGCGGCCGGCGGAGTTCGCCGCCGCGATCGCCGAAGGCGAGATGCTGCCCCCGAAGTCGACCCGCTTCCTGCCCAAGGTGATGGCCGGCCTGATCTGGGCCGACCACGACGCCGCCCTCGGCTAGGCCGCCGGCAAGGGCCGGCTGTACGATCCCGCCGTGCCGACCCGTTTCTTGGAGGACGAGACCCCCGTCGTCCAGTTCGACCTCCAGCTCGAGGTCTCCCCCTACGCCGTCTTCCGCCGGCTGCGCGAGGGCGACCCGCCGCTCCTCGTGGACGTCCGCCCCGAGCCCGGGACACTCAACCTGCGCGGCGCCGTCCCCTACCCCGGCCCCGACTGGGCGCCGCCGGCCGACCGGGACGTCGTCCTTTTCGACGACGACGGCGCCCTCGCCGTCGAGGGGGCCCGCCACATGCAGGCCGCGGGCTGGCCGCGCGTCAAGGCCCTCTTCGGCGGCCTCCAGCTCTACGAGTTCGCCCTCGACCCGGAGGTGGTGGGGGCCGAGACCTACCTCCTGCGCGTCGCCGGGCCGGCGAAGCCATAGAATCTCCTTCGACACCACCGTATCGAGACAATCTCCCCGGGGGGGTGGAGACCATGGCGACGCAACCGCTCGATCCGCCGGACCCGCTGCCGGACTTGGAGGCCCCGCGCGCCCGCACCGACGAGAGCCTGGAGCAGGAGCGCACGCTGGCCGACCAGGCGATCGCCGAGGGACAGACCGAGGCCGCCGAGAAGGCGGTGGCGACGGTCGAGGAGGTGCGCGCCCAGACCGACGAGAGCCTGCAGCGCGAGCGGGTGGAAGCCGACCTGGCGATCGAGGACGTGCGCCAGGAGGCGGGCGAGAGGGTCGAGGAGACCCTGGCGGAGGAGGTGCCGGCAGCGGCGCAGGTCGGCGAGGTGATCGCCCAGGAGCGGCAGCTCGCCGACGAGGTGGTCAGCGCGGAGCGCGAGCGCGCCGACGTGGCGCTGCGCCAGGAGCGCGAGCGGGCCGACGTGGCGCTCGAGCGCGAGCGCCGGGAGAAGCTGGAGCTGCAGGAGCGGCTGCTCGAGCGCGAGCGCCGGCAGACCGACGGCCACCTGGCGCACGAGCGGGAGCGGGCGGACGAGACGGTCGGGCAGCTGACCGAGCGGGTCGTCGCCGCCCAGGCCGCCGCCGGGCGGCACGAGCCGGTCGTTACCCGCGACGAGATCCTGGCCATCGTCAGCCACGACCTGCGCGACCCGCTCCACACGATCGCGCTCTCGGCCGACCTGATGCGCGAGAACGCTCCGCCGGGAGAGAGCGGCGGGCTCGTCCGCGGTCTCGCCGGGACGGTGCAGCGCTGTGTCGGCCAGATGACGACCCTGATCGGCGACCTCCTCGATCTCGAGCGGATCGCCTCCGGGCGGCTGCGCATGGACCCCGCGCCGCACGACGCCGCCAAGGTGGCGCGCGAGGCGGTCGAGCGGGCGCGCCCCGCCGCCGTCGCCAAGGGGATCACTCTCCAGGCCGAGCTCCCTCCCGGCCCGCTCGTCGCCCGCTTCGACCGCGACCGCATCCTCCAGGCCTTCGCCAACCTCCTGGGGAACGCCGTCAAGTTCACGCCGGAAGGCGGCCGGGTGTGGGTCGAGGCCGAGCGCCTGGACGGCGTCGCGCGCTTCGCCGTCCGCGACACCGGCCCCGGCATCCCCGAGGCGGAGCGCGAGGGCATCTTCGACCGCTTCACCCAGCTCGACCGCGAGTCCCGCGGCGGCCTCGGCCTCGGCCTCTACATCGTGCGTCAGATCGCCGCAGCCCACGGCGGCAGCGTTCGCGTCGAAAGCACAGCCGGAGAAGGCAGCACCTTCACCTTCGAGCTGCCAAAAACACAGGCCGGATCGCCTCCAACTCACGACGCCTGAGCTGCAGGCG
>DASWHY010000381.1:0-2757 GCA_036397955.1 Thermoanaerobaculia bacterium
GACCTGATAGCTCATGGGGTCTCAGAGGAGCAAAACAGGCAGCGCCCCACGAAGGGCTCCGGTTTGTCTGCGGCACCCGGCGCGCATACCTTATCGCTGCTCCCTTCCGGGCCTGACGAGGTTCGATAGCGGCCGATGCACAGGACCCGAGCCCTTCGTGGGTCGCTGCCGGCGCCTAGGATAACAGGCTCAGAGGGCGACGAGCTGCTCCGGCTCGGCGCCCGGCGCGGCCGACAGCGGGATGGAGCGGTCGAAGGTCACCTGGCGCAGCCTCACGCGGGGTTCTCGTCGCGGAGCTTGTCGATGAGCTCGTTGGAGACGGCCTCGCCCCGCGAGGGCAGCGGCTCGAAGCCGTAGAAGCCCTCCGGCGCGCCGCCCTCGGAGGCCCGACGCCGATGCGTCAAGGCCTCACGAGCGAGCTCCGACAGGAGCTCTCCGGCGCTGCGCTTCTCCCGTCGGGCTCTCTGCTTGACGGCGAGCAGGACGTCCTCTGCGATATCGATCATGGTGCGCATCCATCGGATGCTGACACATCACGCGCAATGAAGTCGGCCGGGCGGTCCGCTTCTCGCCGTTAGCGGGCGTCGCAATCAAGGGGGCGCGGCCGGGCTAATGCTACGCGCGGCCAAACGGCCCCTTACCCGCTCATTTTGCCGTAAGATACGCCGCTCGCGGCACCTCGGAGTCCGCCGCGCTGGCCGCGCGACGGACGGCACTCCGAGGGTTGATCGGAGCCCGGCGCGAAGGCCTTCGCGCCTTGGCGATCAATGGACGACCGGGATTGGATGCGCCAAGCGATCGCCGAGGCCGAGCGGGGGGCCGCGCTCGGGGAGGTGCCGATCGGCGCCCTGTTCGTGCGCGACGGCGAGTTGCTCGGCCGCGCGCACAACCGGCGCGAGATCGACCGCGACCCGCTGGCCCACGCCGAGCTCCTGGTCATCCGCCAGGCGGCGGAGCAAACCGGCGGGTGGCGGCTGGGCGGCACTCTCTACGTCACCCTGGAGCCCTGCCCGATGTGCGCCGGCGCTCTCGTGGCGGCGCGGGTCGAGCGGCTCGTCTACGGCGCCGCCGACCCCAAGGCGGGCTACTGCGGGACGCTCGGCAACGTCGTCCAGGACCCGCGGCTGAACCACCGCCTGGAGGTCGAGCCGGGCGTGCTGGCCGAGGAGTGCGGCGCCCTGCTCAGCGGCTTTTTCGCCGCCTTGCGGCGGAATCCGTGAGCCTGCCGTCCGGTTCTTTGCTAAGGCTTCGAGGAGAGGTGTCCGAGTGGCTTAAGGAGCACGCTTGGAAAGCGTGTGTAGGGGAAACTCTACCGTGGGTTCGAATCCCACCCTCTCCGCCACGATCCGCAGACGAGCGAGAGACCCCCGGAGAGGTGCCAGAGCGGTCGAATGGGGCGGTCTCGAAAACCGTTGACCGGGCAACCGGTCCGTGGGTTCGAATCCCACCCTCTCCGCCATCTCGCTCTTCTTGACCCAACACCCTGACCTGCGGTAGGTTCCGCCTTTCGTCGGCGCCGCCCGCCGGGCCCGCCGTTCGGTCAGCACCGTCAACCCTCGACAGAAGGCGGTTCGAACGTGAAACGGACTTTCCAGCCGAACAACCGTCGCCGCAAGCGGACGCACGGCTTTCTGGTGCGCATGCGCACGCGCGCCGGCCGCGCGGTGATCTCGCGCCGGCGCGCAAAGGGTCGGAAGCGCCTGAGCGTCTGATGGCGGAGCGGCAGGACCCCCCGCCCGCGGGGGAGCGCCTGCACGGCCGGGAGAGGCTGCGGCGCCGGACCGACTACCTCAGGTGCTACCGGACGGGCCGCCGCCGGTACGGCAATCTGGCGATCCTCTACCACGCCCCCAACGACCTCGGGCACCCTCGCCTCGGCATCACCGCCAGCCGCAAGGTCGGCAAGGCGGTGGTGCGCCAGCGCCTCAAGCGCCGGACGCGCGAGGCCTACCGGCGCTGGCCGCACCGCGGCCGGCTGCCGGCCCTGGACCTGGTCGTGCACCTCAAGCCCGAGGCGCGGGACTCGGAGTTCCGCGTCTTTCGCGAGGAGCTGCTGGGCCTCTTCGCCGGCCTGCTGCCGCGGGAGCCGCGGGAGGCGCGGCGGTGAGGGGTGCGGCGGTGGGCGCCTCGGTGGCGCTCCTCGGCGCCTACAAGCGGTGGCTCTCGCCGCTCCTGCCGCGCTCCTGCCGCTTCACGCCGACCTGCTCGGAGTACGCGCGGCTGGCGCTGCTCAAGCACGGCTTCTGGCGCGGCGGCGCGCTGGCGGCGGGGCGGGTCTGCCGCTGTCACCCTTTCGGCGCCGGCGGCGTGGACCTGCCGTGACCGGTACGGCCCCGAGCCGCCGGCGCGGCACCTGATTCGGGAAAGGACTCTCTCCACCGTGGACTATCGCCGCCTCCTCGTCGCCTTCCTCCTTTCGATGGCGGTCTACCTCGGGTGGATGGCTCTCTTCCCACCGCCCCCGCCTCCCGGTACCGGCGGCCAGCCGGACGCCGGCGAAGCCGCGCCCGCCGCGCCCGCGGAGCCCCAGCCCGCGACGCAGCCGCCGGCCGCGACGACGGGCGTGGAGACCACGGCGGCGCCGGCGGAGGCCGCCGCCCCGGAGGGCGCCCCGAGCCAAGAGCCGGCTGAGCCGCTGCCGCCGGTCGCCGCGGCGCGCGAAGAGCGGGTCGTGGTCGAGACCGACGCCTTCCGCGCCATCTTCACCAACCGCGGCGCGCAGCTCCTCTCGCTGGTCTTGAAGGAGCACCGCGGGCC
>DASWHY010000382.1:0-5373 GCA_036397955.1 Thermoanaerobaculia bacterium
ACTACGGCACGGTCCCGCGCGCCATCGCGGCGCTGATCTCGGGCAAGCAGACCTCGGGCGCCTCGGGCATCGCCTTCCTCGACGCCCTCTGCAACACCAGCTCCGGCTACAGCTTCACCCAGGTCTTCGGCTCGACCTCCCTGCTGACGCAGGACGCGCGCATCGTGGGCCACGAGATCGGCCACAACTTCGGCTCGCACCACACCCACTGCTATCTCACGCCGACGCCGATCGACACCTGCTACAACGCCGAGCCGGGCTGTTACAGCGGCACGGTCTCCTGCCCGGCCCCGGCGACCTACCAGGGCGTACCCAACGTGCGCGGCACGGTGATGAGCTACTGCCACAACCTCGGGGGGTGCTCCGCCAGCAGCGTCTTCCACTCGCGGACGGTGCAGCTCCTCGAGCCGATCGTCGAGAGCAAGACGAGCGGCGCCGGCGCCTGCATCTTCCCGGCGGTCGTCAACCCGACGATCGCCGGCGTGGCGCCGCAGTCGGGCTCGACCGCCGGCGGCACCCCGATCACGATCACCGGCACGGGGTTCCTCCCCGGGGCGACGGTGACGCTCGGCGGCGCGCCCGCGACTTCGGTCGTCGTGGTCAACAGCACGCGGATCACCGCCGCCACCGGCCCGCACGCGACCGGCGCGGTCACCCTCGTCGTGCAACCCGGGCGGCGGCAGCGCCACCCAGCCGGACGCCTACTTCTACGAGCCGCCGCCGGCGCCGCTCGGCTTCTACACCCTGACCCCCTGCCGGGTGCTCGACACCCGCAACTCGAACGGGCCGCTGGGCGGACCGGTGCTCGGGCCGTTCGCCGCTCGCACCTTCGACGTCACCGGCACCTGCGGCATCCCCAACGGCGCGGTGTCGATCTCGGTCAACCTGACCGTCGTCTCGCCGGGCGCCACCGGCCACCTCACTCTCTACCCGGGCAACGCCTTCCCGCTCACCACCACCGCCGCTACGCTGCGGCCCGGCTACACCCGCTCGAGCAACGCCCTCCTCCGGCTGGCCACTAACGGCGCCGGAACGATCGGCGTCTACAACGCCTCGAACGGCAACACGCACTTCATCCTCGACGTCAACGGATATTTCCAGTAGCTCTCAGCCCCCTGCCCGCCGCAGGTGGACGTCGCCGTTGAAGGTCTTGAAGTGCATCTCCGGCCCGCCGCCGTTGATCGTGCCGAACACCGCGCGCTCGACGGTCAGCTTGTAGCGGCCGCCCTGGCGCTCGACCTGCGACGGCGCCGCGCGCTGGCGCGTGGCGACGTCGAAGTCGGTGTAGATCTCGCCGTTCTCGGACTCCATGCGCAGGTCGGCCTTGGTGCCGGCCGGCAGGGTGACGTCGACGTCGCCGTTGAGGCTGCTGAAGGCCATCGCCTTGTCCGGCGCGACGGCGGAGAGCGTCACCTTGACCTCGCCGTTGATCGTGTGCGCCACCACCGACCCTGCCACCCGCGCCGAGATGGCGCCGTTGACGTTGGAGATCTCGTGGTCGCCGCGCACGCCGCTGACTTCGATGTCGCCTTCGTTGACGGTGGAGAGCTTGACCGAGGTCTGCTCCGGCACCTTGATGGTGAGGAAGACCGCGACCGTCGGCGAGGAGCCGATCTCCACCACGTTGTCCTTCTCCTCGATCGACAGCTTGAAGCCGGAGAGAGGGATGCGCCGCATCCCGCCGCGCACGTCGGGCTTGCCGTGGCGGCGCTCGTCGTCGTCACCGGCGCGGGCCTCGACGACGACCTGGTTGCCGCCGCCGGCCTCGACGGTGATGCCGCCGGACACCAGGCCGACTTCGAGCCGCACCGGGCGCCCGGGGTCGGTGAGCGGCACGTTGAAGCGCTCGCTCTGCCCTTCCTGCGCGGCGGCGGCGAGCGGGGTCATCAGGATCGAGGCGGCGAAGGCCGCCAGGGTGACTCGTCTCATGGTCGTCTCCTACCGGTCCTGGTTGCGGACCAGGATGTTGCCGTTGATGGTGGCGAAGGCGAGCTCGGGCCCGCCGGAGCCGATGCGGATGCCGTAGGCGCCGTCGCGCTGCAGGACGAAGCGCCCCTTGCTCCGGTCGCCCGCCGGGACGGCGAGCGAGAGGGTCTGGTAGTCGAATTCGGTGAACGCCTCGCCGTTCATGGTCTTGAAGCGGAGGTCGGCGTCGAGGCCGTCGCGGAAGGCCACGTCCACCTCGCCGTTGACGGTCTCGAACTCGGAGGGGCCGCTCGGGTTGGTGGCGAAGCTGACGTGCAGCGGGCCGTTGACCGTGCGCGCCTCGCCGGCGCCGCCGATCCGCTCGAGGGTGACGTCGCCGTTGACGTTGTGCACCTCGAAGCGGCCGTGGACTCCGTCCACCCGCACGTCGCCGTCGCCGACGGTGTCGAGGACGAGGTCGGCCTCCCGCGGCACCCGCAGCTCGAAGGCGTAGACCACCTTGTAGCCCGCCCGGTCCCAGCCGCGCCAGCCGTCGTTCCAGTTCCCCTTCCGGCCGTCGCGGCAGCGGAAGGGTCCGTCCACGACGAGGTGGACGCCGTCGGCGCGCTGCTCCATCACCAGCTTCACCTCCTGCCGCGCCTCGGCCAGCTTGGCGGGCGTGCGGCCGGAGACCGTCTCGCGGACCACCGCCTCGACCCCGTCGCCGGCGTGGGCGGCGACGGTGATCGGGCCGCTGTAGTTGTCCACCTCCACCGTCCGCCCGCCGGCGGCGAGGGTCCACGCCTCGCGCAGGGTGCGGCTCTCCTCGGTCCAGCCTCCCGTCCCGTGCTCGACGCAGCTCGCGGGGCGCGCGGCGGCGATCAGGCAGAAGACGAGCAGAGAGCTCGAAAGTCTCGGTCGCATCGCTGGCTCCTTCCTCGGGTTCAGGTCCGTCGTTCGAGACGCCGCCGCAGGTAGTCGCGAACCGTGGGATCGACCTGCGGGTCGTCCACCAGGCGCTGGAGCCGCGGGCGGGCGCCGCGCGCCTCGGCGAGCAGGTCGACCAGGGCGATCTGCACCAGCGGCGACTCCTGGCGCGGGAAGCCCGCGATCAGCCGCTGCTGGACGCCGGGGCGGCCGGCGACGCCGGCGAGGGCGTCGATCGCCGCCAGGCGCACGTTGTCGTTCGGGTCGTCGGCCACCGCCGCGAGCAGGGCGTCGAGGACGCGCGGGTCGGAGGGGCCGACCTCGCGGCCGTAGCTCACCCCTTTGAGCCGCTCGCTCGCCGAGTCCTGCTCGAGGAGCGACAGGGCGACCAGGCGCGAGAGGGAGCCGACCTCCTGGCGCAGGGCGGCGACGTCGGTCTGCGGCGGCGCCGCGCCGCGTTCGGGCAGGAAAGCTCCCAGGAGCACTCCCAGGGCCAGGGCCGGCAGGGCCCACTGCAGGCCCCCGGCGAAGGCCGGCCGCGGCGGCGTTACGAGGGTGAGGAGCCGCCGCCGCCAGCCGCCGGAGCGGGCGGGGTGCCGCTCGGCCGCCGCGGCGGTGGTCTCCTCGTCGAGCATGCTGTAGAAGCGCCGCCGCAGGCCGGGTCCCGGCTCCTCTTCCGGCAGGCGCGCCAGCGCCTCCCAGAGCCGCCGCTCAGCCTCGTCCTCGGGGCGGAAGTCGTCACGCTCCATGTTGTGCCTCCATCTCCGGTGCCCTGAAGACCTGCCGCAGGTGGCGGAGCGCCCGGTGCACCCGCACCTTCACCGCTCCGGCGCTGCAGCCCAGGATCGCCGCGATCTGTTCGTAAGTCAGGCCGCCGCTGCGCGTCAGGAGGAGCAGCTCGCGCTTCTCCTCCGGCAGCTTGAGCAGGGCGCCGCGCAGCCGCTCGAGCGACTCGGCCAGCTCGAGCTGCTCCAGCGGCAGCGGGTCGCCGCTCGGCTGCTCGTCGAGCTCCACCTCGTCGGCGACGGTGACGCGCGGGCGGCGGCCGAAGTAGTCGGCCGAGACGTTGCGCGCCAGCGCGAACATCCAGGCGGAAAATTCGCCGCGCTCCCGGAAGCTCTTGCGGTACTTGAGCATGCGGACGAACACTTCCTGCACCAGGTCCTCGCTGGCGGTGCGGTCGCCGGTCATGCGCAGGAAGAAGTTGAAGAGGCGAAGGTGGTGTCTCTCGAAGAGGATGCCCAGCTTTTCGAGATCGCCGTCGCGCACCTGGCTCATGAGCTCTCCGTCCGAAAATCGGTCCAAGCGTCCCCCGCTGCGCCCTGTCTGAGGATGGATACCGGGCATCCCGGCCAAGGTTACAGTCGCCCGGCGGGGAGCGGGAGCCAACCGGCCGGGCGCGGCCACGTCTAAGGAGGCGCATGGAGGGGCACGAAGCGGCGGTCGTGGACCGCGCCAGGAAGGGGGACGCCGATGCCTTCCGCGAGCTGGTCGAGCGTTACAGCGACAGGATCTTCCGCCTCGCCTACCGCATCACCGGCGAAGAGGGGTCGGCCGAGGACGCCGTCCAGGAGAGCTTCCTGCGCGCCTACCGCTGGCTCCACCGCTTCGACGCCCGGGCGCGGTTCGGCACCTGGCTCTACCGCATCGCGGTGAACACGACGATCGAGATGACGAGAAAGCAGAAGCGCCACCGCCACCACCAGCCGCTCTCCGAGCCCGGGGAACCGGATTTCATGGCGGCCCTCCCCTCCGCCGCCCCCGGCCCGGAGCGCCTGGCGCTCAGCCAGGAGGTCGAGCAGGCGGTGCGAGCAGCCATGGGCGAGCTGACGCCGCTCGAGCGCGCCGCCTTCGTCCTGCGGCACTTCGAGGGGCGCTCGATCGCCGAGATCTGCGCCCACCTCGGGCTCGGGGAGAGCGCCGGCAAGCACGCCGTCTTCCGCGCCGTGCGCAAGCTGCGCGGCGCCCTCGCCCCACTGGCCGGCAGGGCCGTACCGGAGCGCGCATGACGACGAGACTCCCCAGCGACGACGATCTGGTCCTCTTCTACTACGGCGAGTCCGAGCGGGCCGCCGAGATCGCAGCCCTGCTCGCCGCCTCCCCCGAGGCGGCCGCGCGCTACGCCGAGCTGCGGCGGGTGCTGGAGGCGGTGGGCGAGGCCCTGCCGGTACCGGCCCGTCCGGCGGACTACGGCGCCCAGGTTTGGCGGCGGGTCGCGCCGCTCCTGTCGCCGCGCCGGCCCGGCTGGAGCGAACGGCTGCGCTCGCTTCTCGCGCCAGCGCCCGGCGACGGCCGCCGCTTGGTGCCGCTCGCCGCCGCGGCGGCGCTGCTGCTCGTCGTGGGCTTCGTCGCCGGCCGCGTCTGGCCGCCGGACGCCCCCGGCGACGGCCGGGACGAGGGGCCGCAGCTCGCCCGCACCCTCTCCCCCGGCGGCCGGGACCAGATCCTCCTCGCCTCGGTGGCGGGGCACCTCGAAAGCTCCGAGCGGTTGCTCGTGGAGATCAGCAACGCTGAGCCGGAGCGGCGCGGCGGCGAGGTGGA
>DASWHY010000383.1:0-9444 GCA_036397955.1 Thermoanaerobaculia bacterium
GGGGGGCGCGGGCGGGCTCGGGGCCGCCGATCATCAGGCAGTAGCCGCGCTCGCGCCCCCAGACGCCGCCGCTGGTGCCGACGTCGAGGTAGTCGAGGCCGCGGGCGCCGAGCTCCCGGGCGCGCCGCACGTCGTCCTTGAAGTGGGAGTTGCCGCCGTCGAGGAGGGCGTCGCCGGCGGCGAGAAGGTCGGCGAGCGCCGCGAGCGTCGCTTCGGTCGGCGCCCCCGCCGGCAGCATCAGCCATACCGCCCGCGGCGGCGCCAATTTCTCCACCAGCTCCGCCAGCGACCCCGCCCCCACCGCCCCTTCGGCGGCGTGCGCCGCGACGACGGAGGCATCGCGGTCCCACACCACGCACTCGTGCCCCCCGGCCAGCAGCCGCCGCACCATCCCCCCGCCCATCCGCCCCAACCCGACCATCCCGAGCTGCATCGCCTTGGCAATCTCCTTTGCCATTGCCATTGTAGAATGGCAGCACGCGGGAGGCCAGGGTGGAGACCACACTAGACAAGTTCGGAAGAGTCGTTCTGCCGAAACAAGTGCGGGACAGCCTCGGGCTCGAGGCCGGGTCGGTCCTGCGCATCGAGCAGGCTCCGGGGGAGATCCGCCTCACTCCTGTCGAGGAGAAGCCCTCCTTGGTCTGGCGGGATGGTCTCCTGGTGTTCGTCGGCGAGATCGAGGGCGACATCGACGACGCGGTTCGGCGGCAGCGCGAAGAGCGCCTCAAGAAGCTCGTCCGGGGCTGACGCCTTGAAGGTGCTCTTCGACACCTCGGTGATCGTGGCCGCCCTGGTCGCCGGGCACGTCCACCATGCGCGGGCCTCCGCGTGGCTGCGCCGGGCCCAGTCCCCCGAGCTGCAGCTCGTCGTGGCGACGCACACTCTGGCCGAGCTCTACTCCGTGCTCAGTGTTCTACCCTCGCGGCCGCGCATCTCGCCGCGAGAAGCCCTCTCTCTGATTCAGGAGAACGTCGAGCGGCACGCTCGCCTGGTGCCGCTCTCCGAGGCCGACTACATGGCCACCTTGCGCGATCTCGCCGCGCGCTCGCTGGCGGGCGGAGTGGTCTTCGACGCCCTGCTGGTGCGCGCGGCGCGCAACGCGGAAGTGGACCGGCTGCTGACGCTGAACCTGAGCGACTTCCGCAGGATCTGGCCGGAAGGGGAAGGAATTCTGATCGAGCCCTGAAGTCGGTTCCTTACGCGCATCGGCAAGTAAAGACGGCTAGACCAGGATCGCGTCCACGACGAGTAGCACCAACGCTACGACCAAGCAGACGATACCATTCCGTATGCATCGGTAGCTCCGACTAGAGTATGTTGCGAACAACAAGTTGTACGCCTGGTTGAGTTGAATGGCGTTTAGGATGACGTCCTTCAAAGAATCGTCCACCACCACTTCACCACCCGGCATTCTCGCCTGGAGGTACAAATCGCATAGCTCCTCCGGCTTGACGATTCGCAGGGCGAACCAAACAGCACCGAGTAGATATGGCAAAGGTGCCAGGATTGCCGCCCCAAGTACCCATACTGGAATCACGTGGGCGCTACGACCGAAGAGGCCCGTTGCGCCAATTGTGAACGCACTCATAACAGCTACCGAACCAAGGAACGCCTGGCCTCGCCGATGCATCAGCTCCCTACGATACAATTCCGAACGCAGTGATTCCTTTAAAGCATCCTCCGTTAGCTGGCGGTATTTGTTCCATGAGCTGTCGAGAGGGTTGCCTTGCTCCCACTTTCTCCGTTGCAGGCCGATACGCACGCGAAGCTGCCGGACAATTGACCGGCCGACGAAAAATGGAAGCAATTCATCAGCGAGTTTCAAACGTTCCTCCCAGGAGGAGCTCGTCGACTATGGCTTCGGCAATTCGACCCTCGAAGACCACATCAAGCCAGCCCCATTCTCCGGTAGGATTCACCTCAAAGAACAGGTAGTCATCTCGTACGCGCGCTAAGTCAATCGCACCATAGCGAAGGTCCAGGTGTCGTAACAGTGCTAAGCAACTAGCTTTCAGCTCCGGGGTGCCGGCGAACGGACGGAATTCAACCCGTTCCTTCCGTAGTCTCCAGTCGCCAATGACGGGCTCAATGGTCTCAGCAAAGAAGCAGCGTTCTCCGACGACGGTTACCCGTATGTCTGTCTTGGGCTCGACGTTCTCCTGCAGAATGAGTGGCATCTCTCGACAGAAGGCTTCTGTCAACTGATCTGGGAGAAGTGTTGTGGTATAGAAGAAGAGATCCTCTCCACCGAGGCGCAGCAAGAATGAGTCTAATGCCTTAACCGCGACCCGCTCCGCACGCGCAAGGGACGCAGGGAGATAGTTCGCGACAGCGGTACGTGGGACTTGGAATCCGAGAGAGTTTGCGACTGCCAGCTGGAAAGGCTTGCTCTCCGCGGCATAAGTGCTCGTGGGATGGTTCACCCATCGTGCACGCCGGAAGACAATGAGCGACCGCGCAAATGCCGCCCATTGGTGCCTACGGAGTAGCTCCTCTGGAGAGTATCTGTGGCCGCTGCTCTCCCTTAGATGGGTAGGGGCGCGGTAGAGAATAGCCTGCGGATCGCGAACTTCGCGCTGCTCCCCGTCCGCGACTACATGGGTGAGCAGAGGCTGAAGCGGGTCAAGGAAGACTTGGTCTAGTGCGAGGAGATCGAGGTCGAGCCGCCAATAAGCAGCATTGCGGGACCTCAGAAGTTCGACCACCGAATCGGTGGCCAGGTCGCGCGAGTTCGTGACCAGTAAGATCACCGAAGTACATCACGCTCCTTTCATGTCTTCTCCTGTCTCGTGATCGCACTTTTTAGATGTGGGCCGCCGAGGCAGGCTTCGCCCTGCTACTGCAGTGTTAGGTTCCGGCTGCCAGGCGCCGATACGCCTGCAGTAGCGCCAGCCTTCGGGCTCAGGATCAGTAGCACTAGGGAATCTGGAACTCAGTTCGATTAACAAGTGGCTCATGGGTAGTCGCTCCTAATTTGCCGAGAGGGACGATACAGGATCTTAGGACCACAGGCAAGCACTGAGATTCCGGGGCGAGGCCGCTCCGGCGCTTGCCCAGCACGGCCAACGAGATTCGTCCTTCGTTCGAAGGAGTTACGAAACTGTCCCTAGGTTTCATGGCGCAGGCGGGAAATCACGCGGAGCCGGCTCAGGTCGGCGAGGTCCTTGTCGCGCCCGGCGGCCTCTTTGTTCTTGAGCAGCGCCTCGCGGCCGAGCAAGAACACGGGCAATCCGTCCAGCTCGCCGCGTTCCTTTCCCGACCAGGCCTCGTCGAAGCCGACGCCGGAGATCGACGTCATGAGATCGATACGGTTCGGCGGGCGGCCGAGCTGCACGACGACGTCGCGCTGTGTGAGGTCTTCCGCTGTCAGGCTCAGGTGCGAGAACCCGAAAGCCTGGAGGGCCTCCATCACGAGTCGGGCGTTGTCGATCGTGGGTCGGATCAGGAAGTCGATGTCGCCGGTGAATCGGGGGTGGCCGTGGAACGCGACGGCGTGCCCGCCGACGACGATGCACTCAACTCCGCGAGAGCTCAGTAACTCGATGAACTCTCTCAAGTCTTTCTGCAGACTCACCGAGCGACTCCCGGTACCTGGCGATCAGCTCCAGCAGCAGGTCGAGGCGCTGCTGAGGCGTGAGGCTCGCGTAGTACTCCTCGTCGGCGCGATCGGCCTCGTCGAAGCCGCGGAAGACCTGTAGAGCTCTCTCCATCGACTGAACTATACGCCGTCACTCCCCCTCCGCCCGGATCGGGAACAGCTCCGCCTGCCGCTGGTCCTGGGGGGAGAGGGGGACGCGGTAGTCGCCGGTCCAGCAGGCGGTGCAGTAGCTGTCGCGGGGGCCGGAGACGGCGGCGAGCATGCCGTCGAGCGACAGGTACCCCAGGCTGTCGGCTTCGATGAACTCGCGGATCCCTTCGACGTCGTGGCTGGCGGCGATCAGCTCGGCGCGGGTGGGGGTGTCGATGCCGTAGCGGCAGGGCCAGCGCGTCGGCGGCGCCGAGATCCGCACGTGCACCTCGGCGGCGCCGGCCTCGCGCACCATGTGCACGATCTTCTTGGACGTCGTGCCGCGCACGATCGAGTCGTCCACCAGCACCACGCGCCGGCCGGCGATCAGCTCGCGCACCGGGTTGAGCTTGATCTTCACCCCGAAGTTCCGGATCGACTGCTTGGGCTCGATGAACGTCCGCCCGACGTAGTGGTTGCGGATCAGCCCGAACTCCAGCGGCAGCCCCGACTCGCGGCTGTAGCCGAGCGCGGCGAAGAGCCCGCTGTCCGGCACCGGCACCACGACGTCGGCCGCCGCCGGCGCCTCGCGCGCGAGCTGCGCCCCCATCTTGAGGCGCGCCTGCGACACCGAGTCGCCGAAGACCGTGCTGTCCGGGCGCGCGAAGTAGACGTGCTCGAAGATGCAGCGGCTCGGCTCCACGGCCTGCGGCAGGTGGAAGCTCGCGACCTCCCCGCCGCGCGCGACCACCACCTCCCCCGGCTCCAGCTCGCGCACCGGCCGCGCCTCGAGGAGATCGAAGGCGCAGCTCTCCGAGGCGAAGCAGGGCGCGCCGCCCAGGTCGCCCAGCACCAGAGGCCGGAAGCCGTGGGGGTCGCGCGCCGCGATCAAGCCGTCCTGCGTCGCCAGGAGCAGCGAGTAGGCACCCTGCACCTCGGAGAGCGCGGTCATCAACGACTCCACGATCTCGAGCCGCGGGCTGCGCGCCATCAGGTGGAGGATCACCTCGGTGTCGCTGGTCGTCTGGAAGATCGAGCCCTCGCGCTCCAGGCGCCGGCGGATCTCCACCGCGTTCGTCAGGTTGCCGTTGTGGACGATGCCGATCGGCCCCATCGAGGTCTTGACCACGATCGGCTGCGCGTTGGCGAGGACGCTGGTACCGGCGGTGGAGTAGCGGGTGTGGCCGATCGCCCGCCGCCCGGGGAGGCGCGCGATCACCTTCTCGCGGAAGATGTCCGCGACGTGCCCCATGCCGCGCTCGACGTGGAGCTGCGCGCCGTCCCAGGAGACGATGCCGGCGCTCTCCTGGCCGCGGTGCTGGAGCGCGTAGAGCCCCAGGTAGGTCAGGTTCGCGGCGTCGTCGCTGCCCTCGATGCCGAAGATGCCGCACATGGCGACGTCTAGAACGGCCCGCCCAGGCTCATGCGGAACAGCTCGTAGCCCGGCCGCGGCCGGCCGGCGACGAAGAAGAGCGTCCCGCCCGCGCGGGTGAAGGAGCGCGGCGCCGACGAGCCGGGGCCGGGGAAGGCGTCGGCGAGGAGGCGCGTCCCCGCCGCCGTCCCGTCGCTGCGCCAGACCTCTAGGCCATGCTCGGGATCGAAGGCGGCGAAGAGGAGCTGACCCTCAATCACCGCCAGCTCCTGCGGGAAGGAGGAGGCCGCGCCCGGCGCGATGTCGCGCACCGGCCGGGTGCCGGGGCCGCTGCCGTCGCTCCACCACAGCTCCTGGCCGCGCACGCCGCCGTCGGCGGCGAAGAAGACGCCCTCGCCCTTCGCCGTCAGCCACGCGGGGTGGCTGCCGGCCGGCCCGGGGCGGAGGTCGCGCACCATCCGCGTGCCGGCGGCCGTGCCGTCGCTCACCCACAGCTCGGCGCCGTGGACCGCGTCGTCGGCGACGAAGAAGAGGCGGTCGCCGGCGGGGGTGAAGGTGCGCAGCGCGAAGCCGTCGGCGTTGGCGCCGTGCTCGGCGAGCGAGACCTCGAGCACCGCTCGCAACGGGAAGGTCCCGGCGGCGGTGCCGTCGCTCCGCCAGACCTCGTTGCGCGCCCGCTGGGTGTCGAGATCGAAAGCGAGGTTGCCGAAGAAGAGCGTCTCCCCGACCGCGGCGAGCTCGAAGGTCGAGTCGCACGCGCCGGCGCAGGGGTCGTCGAACAGCCGGGCGGTGCCCGCCGGCGTGCCGTCGCTCCGCCACAGGCCGTCCGCGAGGAAGTAGAGGTCGTTCCCGGCCACCGCGAGGAAGCGCGGCGTCGGCGGGGCGAGCGGGCCGTGCTGAAAGTCGGTCTCGCCGCGCGCCACCTCGGCGAGAGCGATCGTGCCGGCGGCGGTGCCGTCGCTCCGCCAGAGGCTCACCACCCACTCGCTGTAGCCCTGGCTGTCGTCCTGCACGGCCGAGAAGAAGAAGACCAGCGGACCGGCGACACGGGCCGGCTTGACGAACCCCAGGCCGCCGCGGAGGAGCACCGGGTCTCCTGGCACCCCCATGGTCCGCCGGAGCGCGCCGTCCGGCGTGGCGAAGAGGAGAGCGCCGCCGGCCCGCCCGAGGACGGTGGGCGACTGCCGGATCTCCTCGCCGCCGGGCGGCACGAGCTCGGCGACGAGCGCCGTCCCGGCGCGGGTGCCGTCACTGCGCCAGACCTCGCGCCCGTGCGAGCCGTCGTCGGCGGTGAACAGTAAGGTGCCGTTCAGGTCGAGGAGGCTCAGCGGCGACGAGGAGCGGTCTCCGGAGTGGAGGTCGGCGAACTCTCCGGTACCGCCGGCGGTGCCGTCGCTGCGCCAGAGCTCGTCGCCCTGGCCCGGAGCGGAGCCGGTGAAGTAGGCAAAGCCGCGGAAGGCGACGAGGTCGAATGCGAACGCGCCTTCGATGCCGGTGACCGGCGCCGTGCCGGCCGGCGTGCCGTCGGTCTTCCAGATCTCCAGCTCGTCGCCGCCGAAGAGGAAGACGACCTCTTCGCCCAAGCTCGCGAAGCGCCCGAACTGGTGCCAGACGGGCAGGCTCAGGAGCCGCCGGGCGCCGCCGGCGCCGCCGGCGATCCACAGCTCTTTCTCGCTTGCCGCCGGGTCTTCGACCAGGAGCAGCACCGCGTCGCCCAGGGCGAAGATCGGGATGCCGGCCGGTCCGCCGACGAGGCGCGTGCCCTGCGCGGTGCCGTCGCTCCGCCAGAGACGCCGGCCGGCGGCGACCTCCGCCGTGAAGAAGAGCCGGCTGCCCGCCGCCCGCAGATAGAACGGCAGGGACGAGCCGGGGCCCGGCACGATGTCGCGCACCAGCCGCGTGCCGGCCGCCGTGCCGTCGCTCTGCCAGAGCTCGACGCCGTGCGCCTCGTCGAAGGCCGGAAAGTAGAGCCGGCCGTCCAGGACGGCGAAGGTGACGTTCAGCTCGCCGGCCGAGAGCGCGGAGGTTGGTCCGCGCGCGATGTCGCGCAGCAGGCGGGTGCCGGCGGGCGTGCCGTCGCTGCGCCAGAGCTCCTGCCCGTGACTCGCGTCGAAGCCCACGAAGAGCATGCGGCCGCCGACCGGCGCGAGGAGCGTCATCGCCGGCAGCTCGGCGAGGCGCGCGGTGCCGCGCGGCGTGCCGTCGCTCGTCCACAGCTCCTGGCGCGCCGTCTGGCCCGCGACGCGGGTCGCGACGAGGAAGACGCGGCTGCCGGCGGCGACGAGGGGCGTGACGGAGAGCCCGCCCCACGACGCTCCGGGCGCCAGGTCGGCGAGCAGGAAGGTCCCCGCCGACGTGCCGTCGCTGCGCCACAGCTCTTCGCCATGGGCCGGATCTCGGGCGAGGAAGTAGACGAGCTTGCCGGCGGCGGTGATCTGCCGCGGAGACGACGAGCACGGTCCGGGACAGACGTCGGCGACCCGGTACGCCCTCCCCGGCGTGCCCTCGGTCGCCCACAGCTCGAAGCCGGCGAAGCCGTCGTCGGCGGCGAAGAAGAGCAGGTCGCGCCCGGCGGTCAGCTCGTGCGGCCTGCCGCTCGCCGGCGGCAGCGGCAGGGGGCGGATGTCGGCGACCAGGCGCGCGGTGGCCGGCGCCGGCTCCGCCCGCGAGGCGGCGGCCGGGAGGAGGACCAGGAGGAGAGTGAGGCAGGCGGCGCGCGACATCGGCAGACGGCTCCTTCGGAGTCTACAGGCCCAGCGCGGCCGGCAGCGCGGTCCGCCAGATGCGCGCCAGCTCCTCGACCGGGGCGGTGAGGCGGGCGCCGCCGGTCTGGAGGTCGAGCGTCTCGCCGCCGACCTCGCCGATCTCCTCGGCCGGGACGCCGGCCTCCTCGGCGGCCCGCAGCACCCGCTCGAGCGACGCCGGCTTGCAGGCCACGACCGCCCGCGCCTGGGTCTCCGAGAAGAGGTCGGCGCCGTCGAGCCCCACGCGCAGGACCGCCCCCAGCCCGCCGCCCATCGCCGCCTCGGCGAGCGCCACGGCGAGACCGCCTTCGGAGAGGTCGTGCGCCGTCGACAAGCAGCCGTCGGCGATGAGCTTGCGCAGGAGGCGCGCCAGCCGCGCCTCGGCGTCGAGGTCGACCGCCGGCGGCCGCCCCTGCTCGATGCCGTAGAGGAGGCGCAGGTAGGCGGAGCCGCCGTGCTCGCTCCGGTCGCGACCCAGGAGCACCACGCGGTCGCCGGGGCGCCGGAACCAGGAGGCCGGGACGTTGCCGAGCCTCTCGATCGTCCCCACCGCCGCCACCGTCGGCGTCGGGTAGATCGAGCGCCCCGCGGTCTCGTTGTAGAGCGAGACGTTGCCCGAGACGACCGGCACGCCGAGCGCGCGGCAGGCCTCGGCCATGCCGCGCACCGCCTCGCGGAGCTGCCAGGAGACCTCGGGGTTCTCGGGGTTGCCGAAGTTGAGGCAGTCGGTCAGCCCCACCGGCTCGGCGCCGGCGCAGGCGAGGTTGCGCACCGCCTCGGCCACCGCCTGGGCGCCGCCGCGCCGCGGGTCGAGCGCGCAGTAGACCGGGTTGACGTCGGAGGTCAGCGCGAGACCGGCGGGCGTGCCCTTCAAGAGCAGCACCGCCGCGTCGCCGCCGGGGCCGATGACGGTGTTGGTGCGCACCGAGGTGTCGTACTGCCGCCAGATCCACTCTTTGCTCGCCAGCTCGGGGGTCGAGAGGAGGCGCTCCAGCGCCGCGCGCGGGTCGCCCGGCGGCGGCACCTCGGGCGGGCGCTGGCGGGCGGCGAGGTCGGCCGGCTCGGCGGCCGGGCGGCGGTAGACCGGCGCCTCCTCGGTCAGCGGCCGCACCGGCATGTCGGCCACCGTCTCGCCGCGCCAGGTCAAGACGGCGCGGCCGTCGCCGGTGACCTCGCCGATCTTCGCCACCTCGAGGCCCCAGCGCTCGAAGATGCGCACCAGCGCCTCCTCGCGCCCGCGCTGCGCCACGACGACCATCCGTTCCTGCGACTCCGAGAGCATCATCTCGTAAGGGGTGAGCCCCGGCTCGCGCAGCGGCACGCGGTCCAAGTCGAGGCGGATGCCGGTGCCGCCGCGGCCGGCCATCTCGAAGGCCGAGCTGGTGAGCCCCGCCGCTCCCATGTCCTGGATCGCCACGATGGCGCCGGTGCGCATCGCCTCGAGACAGGCTTCGAGGAGCACCTTCTCGGTGAACGGGTCGCCGACCTGCACCGTCGGCCGCTTCTGCTCCGATTCGGCGTCGAAGGCCTCGGAGGCCATCGTCGCGCCGTGGATGCCGTCGCGGCCGGTGCGGCTGCCGGTGTAGAGGATCGGGTTGCCG
>DASWHY010000384.1:0-2317 GCA_036397955.1 Thermoanaerobaculia bacterium
CGCTCCCGCTCGCGATGACATGCCGAGGGAATGGGCGACACCGGCCGCGCTCGCACCTTCCGGGAACTCCTTTCTCACCCAGCACCAGACGGCGAGCGTCACCAGCGCCACGAGCAGCATGTCGATCTGCCCGAAGCGCCCCTGCCAGAGGACCTTGGCGCAGGTGGCGAAGACGGCCGCGGCGAGGAAGCCGGCGCGGCGGCAGACGAGGCGCTCGCCGAGGCGGAAGACCAGGAGCACGGCGCCGATCGCCGCCAGCGCCGACGGCAGCCGCGCCGAGGTCTCGTCGACGCCGCCGGTCAGGAGCGACGCCGCGCCGATCGCCCAGAAGAGGAGCGGCGGCTTCTGGCTGTAGACCTCGCCGTTCAAGTACGGCACGAAGAGGTCGCCGCGCTCCAGCATCTCGCGCGCCACGACCGCGTAGCGCGCCTCGTCGGGGTTCCAGAGGTCGCGCCCGCCGAGCCCCGGCAGGAAGAGGAGGGCCGCCGCCGCGGCCAGCGCCAGGAGGTCGCGCCGCCGGCGGCTCAAGCGTCGAGGGGGGCCGCGGGCGGCGCCGGCGGCCGGCGGCCGCGGTGGATGAACCAGAGGTTGCGGCTGTAGATGATGAAGCCGGTCGCCTGTCCGAGGATGAAGACCGGGTCGCGGCGGTGGATGGCGTAGCTGAGCAGGACGGCGCCGCCCGCCAGGCTCAGGTACCAGAAGGCGTCGGGGATGACGCTCGCCTTGTGCCGCTCGGAGGCGAGCCACTGGACGAAGAAGCGGCCGAAGAAGAGGGCCTGTCCGAGGAGGCCGATGACGAGCCAGACGGGGTTGAGCTCTTGTGCCACGGGGTGACCTCCTCCACGTTGCCGCGGTCGATCCAGCGCGACTGCATCCAGCGCACGGCGAAGAGGTCGGCGAGGCCGCGCCAGAGCCGGTTGCCGATGCCGTACTTGGCCTCCCCGTAGCGCCGCGGCCGGTGCCGCACCGGCACCTCCTTGACCCGCGCGCCCTCCATGCGCAGGAGCGTGGGGAGGAAGCGGTGCATCCCTTTGAAGACCGGCACCCGCCGCAGGGCCTCGGTGCGGCAGGCGCGCAGGGTGCAGCCGACGTCGGTCACCCGCTCGTGGGTGAGCCGGTTGCGCACGCCGTTGGCGACGCGCGAGGAGAGCCGGCGCACCCAGTCGTCCTGCCGCTCCGTGCGCACGCCGCAGACGACGTCGCAGCCGGCGTCGAGCTCGGCCAGCAGGCGCGGGATGTCGGCCGGGTCGTTCTGCAGGTCGGCGTCGAGGGTGACGGTGACCGGCGCCCGGGCGTGCGCGAAGCCGGCGGCCAGCGCCGCCGACTGGCCGCTGTTGCGCCCCAGCCGCAGCACCCGGATGCGCGGCTCCGCGGCCGCCAGCCGCGCCAGCACCTCGGGGCTGCCGTCGGTCGAGCCGTCGTCCACGAGGAGCAGCTCGTAGTCGGGTGCCGCCGCCATCGCCGCCGCGATCTCGGCGGCCAGGACCGGCAAGCTCTCCTCCTCGTTGTAGACCGGGACGACGATCGAGACCCGGGGTTCGCTCATGCGCCACGGTATCTTACGCCGCCCGTCGGACCGCCTATGCCACAATCCGCGCCGCGCGGGCCCGCGTAGAAAACCCGCGGAGGGATGCCGTGGTCGGATGGTTCAGGAAGGCGCTGATCGCCGCCGCGGCGGCGGCCGTGGTCCTGCTCGCGGGACGGCCCGCCGCCGCGCAGGCGCCGGTCGCGATCGAGCTGAGCGGCGGCGTCTACGAGGTGCTGGGCGAACGCGTCGTCGCGGAAGCCGGGGTGGAGCTTTTGGGCCGCCCCTACCCGCTGCCGGGCCTGCCGCGCTTCGTCCCCGACCCGGCGCCGATCGGCGGCGTCATGGCGACCGGCGACGGCTCCGTCTACGCCTACGCCGGCTTCCGGCTCGACTTCCCGGTGACCCGCCGCTTCACCGTCACCCCGAACTGGGCCGTGGGCCTCTACGACAAGGGGGACGGGCGCGACCTCGGCGGGACCGTGGAGTTCCGCTCGGCGCTCGACCTCGCTGTTCGGGTGAGCCGGCGCACCGCCGTCGGCCTCTCCTTCTACCACCTCTCGAACGCCGGGCTCTACGACCCCAATCCGGGGAGCGAGTCGCTGGTCGTCACCTGGTCCTGGGCCGGCGCCGGTTCCCGCTAGCGCCAGGCGTGCTATCGTCCTCAGTCCGAAGGGGAAACGCGATGGCGGTCGATCCGGAGCTGCTCGAGATCCTGGTCTGTCCCAAGAGCAAGGGGGAGCTGGAGCTCGTCGAGCTGCCGCAGGAGGTGCGCGGGGCGCTGGTGGAGAA
>DASWHY010000385.1:0-7450 GCA_036397955.1 Thermoanaerobaculia bacterium
CAGCCGCGCCAGCACCTCGCCGAGCACGAACCAGGACGACGCCGGGTGGTAGCCGGCCTTCCGCCCCGGCTCCCAGCGCGGCTCGGGCTTGGCCGCGGCGATGCGCGCCACGATCGTCTCCCAGGGGTCGCGCGGCCAGCCGACGTCGAGCATGCGGATGCCGCCGGTGTGGGTGAGGAGGTGGCGGAGGGTGATGCGCTCCTTGCCGTGCGCCGCGAACTCCGGCAGGTGCCGCGCCACCGGGTCGTCGAGCTCGAGGAGCCCGCGCTCCCAGAGCCGCGCCAGTGCCACCGCCACGACGGGCTTGGTCGTCGATTGCCAGAGCGCGAGCGTGTCGCGGCGCAGCGGCGCGCCGGGCCGGTCCTCCCCCACCCCCGCGTCGGCCACCGCCTCGCCGCGCAACGCGACGTAGAGCTGCGCGCCCAAGTGGAGCCCCTCGGCGATCCCCGCCGCGATCGCCGCCCGCGCCCGCGGCAGGCGCGCGAGGTCGCCGTCGATCGGGATCTCCGCCGCCATCGCGCCGAAGGGTATCCCACCATTTGTTACGATCCCGGGCCATGCTCGAGACGATCGACCACGGCCCGGTGCGCGAGCTGCGCCTCGCCCGCCCTCCCGTCAACGCCCTCGACACCGGCCTGATCGCCGCCCTCCGCGCCGCCATCGCAGGGGCGCCCGGCACCGGGGCGCGCGCCCTCGTCCTCTCCGGCCGGCCGGGGATGTTCTCGGCCGGGCTCGACGTGCCGTACCTGCTGACCCTCGACCGCGCCGGCATGACCGCGGCCTGGGAGGACTTCTACGGCCTGATGGAGGCGCTCGCCACCTCCTCGATCCCGATCGCCGCGGCGATCACCGGCCACAGCCCGGCCGGCGGCGCCGTGCTGGCGATCTTCTGCGACTACCGGGTGATGGCCGAGGGGGACTTCCGGATCGGGCTCAACGAGGTCGAGGTGGGGATCCCGATGCCGCCGGTCATCCACGGCGCGATGACGCGGCAGGTCGGAGCGCGGCAGGCGGAGCGGCTGTTGGTCGGCGGGTTGATGATCCCGGCGGCCGAGGCGCTCGCCATCCGGCTGGTCGACGAGCTGGCGCCGCCGGAGCGGGTCATCGAGCGGGCGCTCGACTTCTGCCGGCGCCTGCTGGCGCTGCCGCCGCTCGCCATGGGCTTCACCCGGCGCCTGGCGCGCGGCGACCTCGCCTGCCTCTTCGAGAAGCGGCGCCAGCTCGAGCTGGACACTCTGATCGACGCCTGGTTCAGCGACGAAACGCAAGGCGCCATGCGGGCGCTGATGGCGCGCCTCGCCGAGAGGCGCGCCTAGCCGCTACGCGTTCCTCAGACCTCCGGGTGGGTGTAGATGTGCGGATCCCACACAGCGTCCTCGCTTTCCGGCTTCCCCGCCAGACGCACTCTCCAGGTGTATTTCCATAGTCCGTGCCGAATCCCGGTGGGCACCGCGCGCTGGCTTTGGATGGTTTGTCCCGAGTCCACCAAGGTGCCAGGCGGCGCCCACACAGGTAGGTCGAGAGGCGCCACGGGGGCCTGCGCCTTGGGATTCCTGATGACCTCGAGCAGCTCACGCGCACCACTGGCGTCCTCGACACGGACCCACCGAAGTGCGATCTCTCCATCGATGAAGGGCTGGCGTGGGTTCTCCTCGCCTGGCGCGTGCGCCTTCGGGTCGGCCGGGCCGGGTTTACTGAGCACGTGGACCATCTGCTCGAGGTCGGTGACGAGGTGCAGGCGCTCAACAGCGAACTTCATTCCGGCCGGACATGGACGGGACGGCTTCTTCTCGCCGCCGAAAAGACACTTACAAGCCCAGGTGAGCTTCTCCCGCGGCCTAACGTCTCTCGTGTCGTGGTGCGTTTCATCAATCTCGACTCGCTGTTCCCCGGGCGAGTCTTCCAACACGTTCACCCAGACTTCGATCGGGGGCATCCCCTCCTCCACCTCGGGGGCTGGGCACCCGACCAGGAGCGGCAACACCAGGACAACCAGCAGGTTGCTTGAAAATCTCATCTCGGCCTCCCTTCGATGTCTAAAAATGAAAACCAACGCGGTAATGCCCAACGACTAGCCGCCTCCGAGCAGCTTCTGGAAGCGGGGCTCGCCCTTCAGGTTTTTGAACTCCACGTCGAACCTGGCCTCCGCGAGCGGGTATCCTCCATCGATCGCTTGCTCGAGCGAGTCCAGCGCCTCCTCCCGCTCCCCGAGGCGGTTGTACACCCAGGCCGCGAGATAGAGATAGTCGGGCTCGTTCGGGCGCCGGTCGAGAACTTCTTTGAGTGCCGCCAGGCTTTCCTCCCGGCGCCCTAGTGCTGCGAGGCTGTAAGCCAGCCAGAACCAGGCGCCCGCACTCTCCGGGTGCTCGGCGAGGCGCTGCCGACACAGCGCCATCTCCCGCTCGAACGCAGCGGCCGCGTCCTCCTGGCGGTCTGGCGCGTGAAAGTAGGCCCTCGCCAAGTTGCCGAAGGCCGTCTCGTTCGCTTCCGGGAACCCCACAGCCCGCTCGAAGGACACGATAGCCTCCGGAAAGCTCCCCAGGCCTAGGTAGAGGCTCCCCAGATTCGAGTAAGCCCCCGGGTTGGGGCGGATGGCGAGGGAACGTTGGTAGGCCTCGATCGCCTCCTCATGCCGCCCTCGCCAGCCGTAGGCCGCGCCGAGCGTCAAATAGACCTCGGCGTTGTCGGGCGCGAGCGTGAGGGCCTGCCGGTACTGGTCGATGGCGGCGTCGTACCTCTCGGAGTCGAGGTAGAGACTGCCCAGAAACCAGTAACCCGCCCAGTAGCTGGGATGGAGGGCGATGACTCCCTTCCAGGTGCGCTCCGCTTTCTCGGTGACGCCCTGATCCTGAAAAACCTGGCCCAGCTCGTGGTAGGCGTCGAGCAAGGTGGGGTTCAGCTCGATCGTCCGGACATACTCCTCCTCGGCGTCGATGGAGCGCTGGCGTTCCCGGTTCACCCGAGCGAGGCAGAGGTGAGCCACGGCCAGCTCGTCATTGATCTCGACGGCTTCACCGCAGGAGCGGGCAGCGGCCTTCAGGCTGGGAGGTTGGCGCGTCCTGAGATAGCGCTGGCGATAGAGCTCGCCTTCCAGGGCCCGGGCCGGCGCGAAGCCCGGATCCGCCTCGAGGGCGCGTCGCACGAACGCCAGCGCCGCACCGGGATCCGGCGACCCAGGGGACCCCGCCATCTCCTCCCTCGCGCGGAGAAAGAGATCGAAGGCAGCCGGATCCCGCGTTGGGACCGGTCCGGCCCGGTAGCGGACGGAGAGTCCCGCTCTGTCGCCTAGGAGGTCCGCCAGGGCCGCGCCCGCCCGGTCCAGGAGGTCGAAGGGCTCCCGGGGGCTTCCCTCGAGGACCTCGCTTCCCAGGATGCGCCGGCCCTGCCGCTCCCGGACCTGGAACCGCAGGGCAATCCTCTCCGGCGGTCTCCGAACGTCGGCTTCGACGATGAAGTCGGGCACCGGGTCGCTTTCGGGCGGCACGATCCAGGCGCCCTCGAGGCCGGAGAGGCGCTCGGCGAGGGCCGCGATCAACCCGCTGCGAAGGTACTCCGGTCCCCTCTGGCCGGAGAAGAGCCGCGCTTCGGTCACAGCGAGATAGGGGAGCGGCGCTGGAGCCGCCGGACTCCGTTGGTTGATGGCCCAAAGCGCCAGCACCAGGGCCAGGGCGAGCACCGCCGCGAGAGCCGCCGCGGCTGGGCGCCAGCGGACCGCGGGTGCAGGGGGCGAAGGCTGCGAGACCACCCCGCTCGCCAGCTCGGCTTGGAGGCTCGCGAGTTGGTTGCGGAGGTCCTTGGCCGACTGCAGCCGCCGCTCCGGGTCCTTCTCGAGGCAGGAGCGGAGGATCCGGTCGAGGTGCTCCGGCAGGTGCGGCTTGTGCCGGAGCAGCGGGGGCGGATCGTCACGGAGGATCGCGGAAACGACGTCGGCCGAGGCGGCCCTCTGGAACGGGTGCCGCCCGGAGACCATCTGGTAGAGCACGAGCCCGAGCGCGAAGATGTCGGAGCGCTCGTCGGCGAGGCCGCTGCGGATCTGCTCTGGCGCCATGTAGGCGGGTGTCCCGACCACCGCCCCGAGCGCCGTCTGGGCTTCGGTCGGCAGGTGGGTGGTCGCCGCCGGGTCCGCGGCGACGGCCCTCAGCTTCGCCAGGCCGAAGTCCAGGATCTTGACCCGGCCTTGCGGCGTCACCAGCACGTTTCCGGGCTTCAAGTCGCGATGGACGACGCCCTCCTCGTGGGCCGCGCTCAACGCGTCGACGAGCGGGATGGCCAGGCCGAAGAACGTCGCCAGCTCGAGCCCCTCCGCCGGGATGATCTCGCCGAGGGTCTTCCCCTTGACGAGCTCCATCGCGAGGAGGAGCTGGCCTTCGATCTCCTCGACGGCGTAGAGCGTGATGATGTTGGGGTGGTTCAGGGCGGCGAGGCTCCGGGCCTCGCGCCGGAATCGCGCCAGTCGATCCTGGTGCCCGGCCACCTCCGGCGGCAGCGCCTTGAGCGCCACCTGCCGGCCGAGCTGGAGGTCCTCGGCCCGGTAGACCACTCCCATGCCGCCGCGTCCCAGCTCTTCGACGATCCGGTAGTGGCCCAGCGTGCGGCCGACCGGTCCCGAGTCCTCCCTCCCGGAGCCTGCGATCACGCGGTCCTCTCCGCAGCGACGCCTGGCAGCGTCGCCGCAGCGAGATCCGGAAGGGGTCTGGCTGCGCGACGCTTGGCGTTCGCGCTGCCGGTCTGGTCTTAGAGGATGATTTTACACTACTACTTTACTACCGCCGCCGCCGCTCCTCCCGCCCTTTGAAGAAGTCGCCGAGCGAGCCGAAGCCGGTGCCGGCGGGGGCACCGCCGCCGCTCTCGCGGGCGTACTCGCGCACCTCCTCGGCCCCCGCCTCCGTCGACTCGCCGGCCATCGAGAGCGAGATCCGCCGCCGCTGGCGGTCGACGCCGAGCACCGTGACCTCGACCTCCTGGCCGGGCTTGACGACCTCGCGCGGGTGGCTCACCCGCCGGCCGGCGCCGAGCTCCGAGACGTGGACCAGCCCTTCGAGCCCGGGGGCGACCTCGACGAAGGCGCCGAACGATTCCAGCCGCGCCACCCGGCCGGTGACGCGCGTCCCTTGCGGGAAGCGCTCGGCCGCCTCCTGCCACGGGTCTCCTTCCAGGGCGCGGCGGGAGAGCGAGATCCGCTCCGGCTGGCGGCCGTCCTTCCCCTTCTCGACCTTGATGACCTGGACCTCGATCTCCTGCCCGACCGTGAGCAGCTCCTGCGGGTGCTCGACCCGGCGGTGGGAGAGCTCGGAGACGTGGAGCAGCCCCTCGAGGCCGCCGACGTCGACGAAGGCGCCGTAGCTGGCGAGGGAGGTGACCTTCCCCTTGAGCACCGCGCCCGGCTTGAGCAGCTCGCGGGTCTCGGCGGCGCGGTTCTGCGCCTCCTGCTCGAGCAGGGCGCGGCGCGACAGCACGATGTTCGGGCGCCGCCCCTTCGGATCGTCTTCGAGGCGGAGGATCTTGAAGGTGAGCTTCTGGCCCAGGAAGCGGTTGGGGTCTTCGACGTAGCGCAGGTCGAGCTGCGACAGCGGGCAGAAGCCGCGCTGGCCGGCGACCTTGACCTCGAGCCCGCCCTTGTTGACGCCGGTCACCGTCCCCTCGAGCGGGATGCCGTGGAGGTGCGCCTGGCGCAGCTCCTCCTTGATCTGCGGGCCGCGCGCCGGCTTGGCGCGCACCACGACGCCACCGGTCTCGGGGTCGGTCGCCGAGACCATCCCTTCGACTCGGTCGCCGACCTCGACGGTCAGCGCCCCCGCCTCGTCCTTGAGGCCGTCGAGCGGCACCACCCCCTCGGCCTTGCCGCCGAGGTCGACGAGCGCGGCGTCCTCGCCGATCGAGAGGATCTCGCCGCTCACCGTCTCCCCCACCTCGGGCTCGCTGCCGCCGCTGGCGCCGCCGCCTTGCTGCTGCTCGAACTCTTCGAGCACGGCGCCAAAGTCCTGCTCCTCGGTTCGCTTCGGCTCATCCATCGTGCGGTCCTCAACGTCTGTTCGACTGCGTGATCTCCGCGGCGGGAACCGGCTCGCTAACGCTGCACGGGGGCGGGGTTGGAACGCGGCGGCACGCGGTGGGGTCTCGACAACGCGCGGCATTGTAGCCGATCGGGAGCGCCCGCGCACCCCGTGCTACCCTTCGCCGCCATGCTCCCCGAGGAGCGGTGGCGGGCGGGCGCGGCGGCCGGCCTGACGCTCGCCGTCATCGCCGTCTGGCAGGGAGTGCAGGTCGTCGTCCTCGCCGCCTGCGCGGCGGTGCTGGCGCTGCGCGGCGAGTCGCTCGCGGGGATGGGGTGGATGGCCCGCTACCTCGGGCTGCTGCTCGCTCTGAGCACGCTCGTAGCGGCGCCGGTCGGCATCGCGCTGACAATTTTCTTCATCCGTTTGCGTCGCGGGCTGCCGGTACGCGAAGCGCTCGGCCTCCGCCGGCCCACCCTCCGCCACGCCCTCCTCTGGACGCTGGCGCTCGTCCTCTTTCTCGCCGCCTACGACCTCGCGGCGCGCGCGCTCGGGCGGCCGGTCAGCCCCGAGGTGATGGTGGACAGCTACCGCACCAGCGTCTGGCCGTCGCTCTTCTGGCTGGCGGTGGCGATCGCGGCGCCCCTCTTCGAGGAGCTGCTCTTCCGCGGCTTCCTGCTGCCGAGCCTCGCCGCCTCGCGGCTGGGAGCGGCCGGCGCGGTGGCGCTCTCCTCGCTCCTCTTCGCCGCGCTCCACCTGCAGTACGACCTCTTCGACATGGCGGGGGTCTTTCTCTTGGGCGCGCTCTTCGCCGCCGCGCGCCTGGCGAGCGGCTCGACCCTGCTGACGATCGGCCTCCACGTCCTCACCAACGTCCTCGCCCTGGTGCAGCTCGCCCAGGTCGTCGGGGAGGTGCCGTGACGCCCGCCCCGCCGCCGCGCCCGCCGCGGTGGGAGGAGCGCGCCGCCCAGAAGCTGCTCGTCGCCCTCGCGCCGCGCCTGCCGCGGGTGGAGATTCCCGCGCCGCCGAAGCGCCTGGCGCCGTACGAGCGCTTCACGATCCCGCGCGCCGGCCGTGCCGGCGGGCTCGCCGCCACCTGGTATCCGGCGCCGGCGGCGCGCGGCGCCGTCCTCCTCGTCCACCCCTGGATGGAGTGGGGGCAGGCCTACTTCCATCGCCGCGGCCGCGTCGAAGCGCTGCGGCAGGCCGGCTATCACGCCCTCAGCTTCGACCTGCCGGGGTTCGGCGGCAGCGCGGCGCCCGACGGCCTCTACGACCGCAACGTCGAGGACGCCCTCGCGGCCCTCGCCGCGCACGCCCCCGGGCTGCCGCTCCACGTCTGGGGGATCAGCTCCGGCGGCTATTGGGCGCTGGCGGCGCTGGCCCGGCGCGGCGGCGTGGCCGGCGCGATGTTCGAGGACGTGGCCCCGCACCTGCTCCGCTGGTCGCGGCGGGTG